>JAQTVU010000485.1 GCA_028706695.1 Mycobacterium sp. | reverse complement strand
CGCCAGCGGACCGTACCGAAATTGCACTGAGGCACACCGAGATGGTCGCTATAACATCCCGACGGGCGACCCGGACTACTGGACCGGCGGCGACCGCGATAACGACGGTCTTGCCTGCGAAGGGTGAGCTGCTTTAGGCCCGCTTTAGATTTAGACCCGCATAGGGCTGGCACCGATCGATCACTGCCAGGTGCCGAATACGACGTCGCCCAACCGATGGACCCAGGCGTGAGCCAATTCGGAGGCCGCTCATGTCATTCGGCATGGGTGCGTGCGCCGCTCATCGCGGGTTGTGCGATCGCGCCCCGCACTTCTGATCAGCGTCGGCGCTCCGATCGTGATGCTGGCGCATCGCAGCTAACGGGTGTCGGCACCGGCCGCGGAGCCGGGTTACCCGATCACCGACCCGCAGGTACCGGTGGTGCTGCGCAACGCGCACGAAAGCTGCCGGCTGTCTCGACTGGGCGAGTCGGTGCCGTGAATCAGCAGATGTCGCGAGCAATGGGACCAAGCATGAATGACACTTTGCCACTGAGGTCCAGCGCGGTCCTGGCCTAGTTGCGGCCTAGTCGACTGTTTCCGGCGCGCCGCCAGCGGGTTTCACCGAGCTTTTCTCCGGCGTGTTCCCGGACGACCCGATCGACCGGACGCGAGCGGCGGGTCGGCGCCGACTCGACCGATGCGATGAGCCGGGCGGGCCGGGCGATGAACTGGCGCCCTGATTCGACAAATGCTTATATAGAGGGATGTCGAATCAAGTCGCACTGGCCGGCTCCCCGGCGCTGGGCACCGCCGCCCTGGCCGAGCCGCAGGCCGTCGAACTGGCCACCATGTTCAAAGCCCTCGGCGACCCGGTACGCCTTCGGCTGCTGAGCCTGATCGCCGGCCACCCGGGCGGACAGGCCTGCGTGTGCGAGATCTCGGCGACCTTCGACGTCTCGCAGCCGACGATCTCCCATCACCTCAAACTGTTGCGCTCCGCCGGGCTGCTGGACTGTGAACGACGCGGAACCTGGGTCTACTACTGGGTCATTCCGGCTGCGCTGCAACGGCTTTCCGCAGTGCTCAACGTCAACCTGGATGCTGCGCCGGGATGCTGCCGATGACCGCGACAACCGCCGATGCCGTCACGGGCAAGCTCTCCACCCTGGACCGGTTCCTTCCGGTCTGGATCGGCATTGCGATGGCCGCCGGGCTGCTGCTGGGCCGATCGATCTCCGGCCTCGGCTCGGCGTTGAGTGCCGTTGCCGTTGACGGTATTTCGCTTCCCATCGCGGCCGGCCTGCTGGTGATGATGTACCCGGTGCTGGCCAAGGTGCGCTACGACCGGCTCGACGAGGTCACCGCCGACCGCATACTCATGGTGTCCTCGTTGGTGCTGAACTGGCTGATCGGCCCGGCGGTGATGTTCGCGCTGGCCTGGCTGCTGTTGCCGGACCTGCCGCAGTACCGTACCGGGCTGATCATCGTCGGGCTGGCCCGCTGCATCGCCATGGTGATCATCTGGAACGACCTCGCCTGCGGGGACCGCGAAGCCGCCGCCGTGCTCGTCGCGCTCAACTCGCTGTTTCAGGTGGTGATGTTCGCCGCGCTGGGCTGGTTCTACCTCTCGGTGCTGCCGGGCTGGCTTCACCTGCCCCAAACCGGGATCGACGTCTCCCCCTGGCAGATCGCCAAATCGGTGCTCATCTTCCTCGGCATCCCGTTGGCGGCCGGCTACCTGTCCCGGCGCACCGGCGAAAAAGCCAAGGGCCGCACCTGGTACGAGCAGCGGTTTCTGCCCCGGGTCGGGCCGTGGGCGCTCTACGGGCTGCTGTTCACCATCGTCGTCCTGTTCGCCCTGCAGGGCCACCAGATCACCTCCCGCCCCTGGGATGTCGCCCGCATCGCGCTGCCCTTGCTGGTCTACTTCGCGATCATGTGGGCCGGCGGCTACGCTCTGGGCGTGGCGCTGCGCCTCGGATATGCGCGCACCACCACGATGGCGTTCACCGCCGCCGGCAACAACTTCGAACTGGCCATCGCGGTGGCAATCGCCACCTACGGCGCCACGTCCGGGCAGGCCTTGGCCGGCGTGGTGGGCCCGCTGATCGAGGTTCCCGTCCTGGTAGCGCTGGTCTACGTCTCGCTGGCGTTGCAGAGCCGGATCTTCCCCGCGGCCTCCGCGAATCGCGGCGGCTGATGGGCCGGCAGGCCGGCGACCGCGTCGAAACCCGTTCTGCCGGAACCGAATCCGTCGACCAGATCAACACCGTCACCGTCACCGCCAGGTCCGAACTCCGAAAGCCCTCCGAAAACCCTCAGCGCGAGGCGGCGCGCGGCAGCGACGTCGTGACCACCATGGGCCGCGGCGCTACCGCCACTTCCCCGACCAACCCCTTTGGGACGGTCTGGCTCATCCGCGACGACATCGCCGACCGTGTCCCGGCGCTGCTCACCGAACCGACCGCCACGGCCCGATCGCACCGCCGGAGGATGCCGGCAGAAAGGAACACCATGCCGCGCGTTCAACTGGCCCTCGACGTCGACAACCTCGATGAGGCAATCGGGTTCTACTCCAAGTTGTTTCACACCGCTCCGGCGAAAGTGAAACGGGGTTACGCCAACTTCGCCATCGCCGACCCCCGCTCAAGCTGGTGCTGCTGGAAAACCCCGGCAGCGGCGGCACGTTGAACCACCTCGGCATCGAAGTCGCCACCAGCGACACCATCCACGCCGAGACTGCGAGGCTCACCGACGTCGGTCCCGGCGGCGAACGCTGGGAGGTTTACACCGTGCTGGGCGACTCCGAGACTGTCGGGCCCAACGCCGAGCCGACCTGCTGCCCGACGTAACTCGCCGGACGGCTCCCCTCTCACCGCGTATCCTGCACCCGTGGACGTGCCCCGGTACGACCCGGCCGGGGCATGCGCCGATATGACGCGTTTTCAGTTGCCACCGACCCCAAAGGCCCACCGTGACGACTCACCACACCACCGGACCCAGGCAACCCAACCCGGCGCCGGTCGAGACCATGCACGAGCTGATCCTCGGCGCGTGGATGTCGCAGGCGATCACCGCGGCCGCCGACCTACGCCTCGGCGATGCGCTGGCGGCCGGGCCACTGCGGATCGATGAATTGGCCGACAAGGTC
>JAQTVU010000484.1 GCA_028706695.1 Mycobacterium sp. | reverse complement strand
CGGCCGGGTCCGCGATCTGACCGGGCGTGCTCTTGGTCCTCAGTCCTTGGCAGCGGGCGATACACCGGCAGGATCCGGTACCGCGCGGTGAAGCCGGTGTGCTCGTATTCGTCGCCGACTTCGCCGTCGTGGGCGATGACCGTCGGCGCGTCGACGGCCGAGAACCTGAACTCGGGCACCTGCAATTCATGTGTGCCACCGCCGGACTCGGGGTTGACGACCTGGACCACCCCGCGACCGTCCGGGCGGTCGGGGGCGCTGACCCGCAGCGGCTCGGTGTGCGGCGGAGCCGCCTCCACGATCGGCGGGACCAGTCGCCCGCCCAGCACCGCGATGCCGGCCCCGATGCTGAAGCCGGCGAAGACGTCGCCGGGGTAGTGCACGCCGGTGGCCACCCGCGGCAGCCCGACCAGCCCGGCCAGACACGCCAGCCCCGCGCCCAGCAGCGGATTCTCCAGACCGACCGCGACGGCGAACACGGCCGCGCTGGCGGAATGCCCCGACGGCAGCGAGTTGGACGTCGGGCGGCGGTGAATCCGCCGGGCCACCGGCACCGAGTCGTAATGCGGACGCGGACGCTGACGGATGCGTTTGGCGACCTGGTTGGTCAGCAGGCTGGTCACGCCGAGCGTCACGACGCCACGCGCCGCGCCGCGCCGGGCGTCGGGTCGCCCCGAGGCCCAGCAGTGCGGCGGCGATGGCGAACCACAGCTTGGAGTGGTCGGCCGCGCGGGTCAGCGGCGGCATGACGGTGTCCAGCAGCGGAGTCGGCGTCTCGGCGATGGTTTCGAACAGCTCCCGGTCCAGGGTGCCCAGCCCCCGGGTGATCTGCTTGATGCCGCACACGCGTTCCCAGGGCGGCCGGTTCATTTGCCACACGCTGAAGCGTGCAACCGCACAGGGCCGGGCAAGGGCTATGGTTTTGACCGACACTAGTTCCGCCGGAAGGGAAGTCGACTCGATGAGCGCCATGGAGGCACCCGGCTACGCCATGCAATGGCGGCGCAACGCCGAGCGTCGGGGCGTGCCCATGCAGGTCGTCGACGACATCGCCCGCCGCCACGGCATCGACGCCGAGCGTTTCGGGCTCCTCGAGGCGATGACCGAGATCCGCGATCCGCTCGGCAAGTCCTTCTTCCTGATCCCGCCGCGGTGCGGGGGCCGAGACGCCCGCGAGGAGGTGCTGCTGACCTACATCCTCAACGCGGGCACCGACTACGGCAGGCAGCCGGCGGACTTTTCCGCCCCACCCTACTGTGCCACTGAGGTCGAGCGAATCATCGACCGGCAGAACAGGAATCACTGGAGCTACCGCCGCGACGTCGGCTTCGTGCAGCGCAACGGGGGTCATCTGGTCACCACCCCCAACGGCATGCTGATGGGCGCCGGCGGCAACTGGATCCAGCGGCAGTTCAGCCGGCGCGGCGGCACCACCTGGGGCGACATCTTCATGGTGAACCTGGGCAGGACCACCGATCCCGCCGAGCGGCTGCGCCGCATCGTCGCCTCCGGGCGCCTGTGGCACACCGACCGCGGCGGCACCCCCCGGGACGGCGGCCTCGGCCTGGACCGGGTGCTGCACCACGAGGAGCGGCACTGCCGGCAGTGGGCGGCGAAGGGCTACGCGGGCATGCTCAGGGACTACGGCCGGGAACTGCTTCGCGAGTGGATCCTGGGCGAGACCAACCGCCTGGAAGCCGACGCCGGACTGTCCAACGGCGGTTACCGCCCGTGAATCCCATTACCGGAAAACGCCGAGACCCTGGTTACGGCAGGGCGTGAACGCCCTTGTACAGCACCATCAGCCCGATCAGCACCAGGATCACCGCCATCATCGCGGCGTGGTTCTGCTCCATCCAGGCCTTGAGCCGGTCCAGGGCCCCATCGAGGCGGTCGCCGGCACCGAGGTAGCCCAAAACGGGTATCGCCACCGTCGACGCGGCGACGACGACGAAGACGGCGCCCGCCACCAATCCGCCGGCCGCATTCAGGCCGCCGCTGCCGATGGCGACACCGGCCGCCGCGCACAGGATCAGCACCTCGGGCCGTATCAGCACTAGCACCGCGGCGATGGCCCCCGCCCGCACCGGGGTGAGCCTGGTGAACCCGCGCATCCAGCTTGGAGCGGCGCCCGACCGGCGCCGGGTCAGCCAGCGGTACGCGCCGAAGGCGATCAGCGCCGCTCCCAGGCCCACCCGCAGCCAGGAAGCCCAGGTGGGCGGCGCCTTGCGCAGGTCGCCGAGCAGGTCGGACCCGCCGACGAACAGCGCGGTCAGCGCCACCAGGCCCAGCAGCCAGCCACCGAGAAACGCCAGCCCGGTCGGCCGCGGCCGCGGCGCCTGCAAGACCAGTACCGCCGGGATGACCGTGACCGGGGAGAGCGCGATCACCAGCGCCAGTGCGATGAGCCCGGTCAGCACCGAGCCCCAAGTTGCCGCCACGGGCAGCAATCATCGCATTGGCCCGACCGGTAGGCACGGTTACCCGAAGGAACCGGCCGCGAGCACCTCGGCCGCTGTGCGCGGCCGATTGCGGGATGGGGCCGGTGGTTGTATGTGGATACGACCCGACCATTTGGCGGTACCGTCCGGCGTCGTCGCCGAGAGCAGCAGGGGAAGATCACGTGGCACGGATCCATCTCGGGCATGTCTTTCACCTCGCCGGCGCGCCGTCGGTGACCGACGCCGTCTCGGCACTGGTGTCGATCCCGCAGGGCGCCTTAGTAACCGAGGACGACGGCACGATCGCATTCTGCGGCGAGCGCGCCGAGCTTCCGCCGAGGTACCGGGCCGCTCCGGTGTCGGATCACCGGCCCGGCTTTGTGCTTCCGGGTTTCGTGGACACCCACGTGCACTTCCCGCAGATCTATGCCGCCGATGCGTACAGCGGCGGGCGGTTATTGCAGTGGCTGAGCTCCTGCGCATACCCGGCCGAATCTCGGTTCGCCGACCCGGATTTCGCCCGGCGGGCGGCGATCGAGTTCTGCGACCGGCGCATCGCATCGGGCACCACCGCCGCCCTGGTGTTCGGGTCGGCGTTCCCGCACGCCCAGGACGCGTTGTTCGCCGAGACGGAGCGCCGCGGCCTGCGGATGGTCAGCGGGCGGGGCATCCAGACGGTGGGCCCCGGCGCGGC
>JAQTVU010000483.1 GCA_028706695.1 Mycobacterium sp. | reverse complement strand
TGGGTTCCGCAGAACTCATGCTGGACATAACGGCTGTCGAGCGAGCAGGGCGATAACCCAGCGCCACCTCGGGTGCGTCGGCGACCCATCCGAGATCACCGACATAAGGATGGTGCACCAGTGAGCCAGCCGGGTGCCCCGTCTCAGCCCAGCCTGGTCTCCGAGCTGCGCCGGGCGGCGACCCATGTCGCCGCGCACCGCAACGAAGCGCCGTCTGTGGTGCGGCGCCGGCGGGTCGCGGTCGGCATCACGCTCGTGATCGGCGCCGCGGTGCTGGGGCTCGCGTTGCGCCGCCAGCCGGGCGAGTCGAGTTTCTACTGGCTGACCCTGGCGCTGGCGGCGGTGTGGCTCGCCGGTGGGTTCCTCTCGGGCCCGCTGCATCTGGGCGGGATCTACCTTCGCGGGCGCAACCAGCGCCCCGTCATCTCCGGCGTCACCATCGGCCTGCTGCTCGGTGGCGTCTTCGTCGCGGGCGGGCTGGTCGCCAGGGAAATCCCGCCGGTCGCGGACCTGATCACCCGGGTGCTGCGGTTCGCCCAGCACGGGCCATTCCTGCTCGTGGTGGTGATCACCGTGGTCAACGCCGTTGCCGAGGAGGTCTTCTTTCGTGGCGCGCTCTACAGCGCGCTCGGGCGGTATCACCCGATGGCCGTCTCGACCGTCTTGTACACCGGCGTGACCTTGGCCAGCGGGAACCCGATGCTCGGATTCGCCGCGATCATCCTCGGGACGGTGAGTGCATGGGAGCGTCGGGCCAGCGGCGGTGTGCTGGCCCCGATGCTGACCCACCTCGTGTGGGGGCTGATCCTGGTGCTGGTGCTTCCCCCGATGTTCGGGATCTGACTCCGGTCAGCGTGCCGCGGCGCTTGCGTGGTGCAGGACGTCACCGTGGCCGACAGCACGGAGACCGGGGTGCGCGGCCCGGGAGCGCGGCTGCGAAGATGCCAACCAACGGGCCTGGAAGCACTCGAAGCGCTGGAAGCACTGGAAACGGACGAAAGGTCGGTGCATGGTGGCTGGACCGCTGAATGGGCTGCGTGTTGTCGAGTTGGCCGGCATTGGGCCCGGCCCGCACGCAGCGATGATCCTGGGAGACCTGGGCGCCGACGTGGTACGCATCGACCGGCCCCCGCGGGACGGGTCCGGCACCGGGTCCGCCGCCAAGGACGCGACGACGATGCGCAACCGCCGAGTGGTGGTCGCCGACCTGAAATCCGACGAAGGACGGGAACTGGTGCTCAGGCTCATCGCCAAAGCCGACGTGCTGATCGAGGGCTACCGACCCGGCGTCACCGAGCGGCTCGGGCTGGGCCCCGAGCAGTGCGCCGAGGTCAACGACCGGCTGATCTACGCCAGGATGACGGGCTGGGGACAAACCGGGCCGCGCAGCCGGCGCGCCGGCCACGACATCAACTACATCGCGCTGAACGGCATCCTGCACGCCATCGGCCGGGTCGGCGAGCGCCCGGTGCCGCCGCTGAACCTGGTCGGTGACTTCGGCGGCGGCTCGATGTTCCTGCTGGTCGGCGTCCTCTCGGCGCTGTGGGAACGGCAGAGTTCCGGCAAAGGCCAGGTCATCGACGCCGCCATGGTCGACGGCTCGTCCATGCTGGGCCAGATGGTGTGGCAGATGCGCAGCTCCGGGACGTGGTCGGACACGCGCGGCACCAACCTGCTCGACGGCGGCGCGCCCTACTACGACACTTACGAGTGCGCCGACGGACGCTACGTCGCCGTCGGGGCCATCGAGCCGCAGTTCTACGCTGCCATGCTGGCCGGCCTGGGGCTCGACGCCGCCGACCTGCCCGGGCAGAACGACGCCAGCCGCTGGCCCGAGCTGCGGGCGGCACTGACGGAACGGTTCGCCGCCCACGACCGCGACCACTGGGCGAAGGTCTTCGCCGATTCCGACGCCTGCGTGACGCCGGTGCTGGCATTCAACGAGGTGCAGAGCGAGCCGCACATCACCGAGCGCCACACCTTCTACGAGTTCGACGGCGGCCTGCAGCCGTCGCCGGCGCCGCGATTCTCCCGCACCGCCGCCGAGACCCCGCGGCCGGCGCAGCCGGTGGCCGATGCCCGGGCGATCCTCGAGGACTGGAAATAGTCCCCGACCAGCAAGTTGGTCGATTGGACGAGACGGAAGGACCCGCATGGAGATCAAGGGCGCCGCAGCCGTCGTCACCGGCGGCGCGTCGGGCCTGGGCCTGGCCACCACCAAGCGACTGCTGGATGCCGAGGCTCAGGTGGTGGTGCTGGATCTGCGGGGCGAAGAAGCGGTTCGCGACCTCGGCGACCGCGCGCGTTTCGTGCGGGCCGACGTCACCGACGAGGCCGCCGTCGCCAAGGCCCTCGACGAGGCCGAAATCCTGGGCCCGCTGCGCATCCTGGTCAACTGCGCGGGCACCGGCAACGCCATTCGGGTGCTCGGCCGCGATGGCGTCTTCCCGCTGGACGCGTTCCGCAAGATCGTCGACATCAACCTGGTCGGCACCTTCAACGTGCTGCGGCTGGCCGCGGAGCGGATCGCCAAGACCCAACCCGTCGGTGCCGCGGATACCCCCGAGCGCGGGGTTATCGTCAACACCGCATCGGTGGCGGCGTTCGACGGGCAGATCGGCCAGGCCGCCTACTCCGCGTCCAAGGGCGGCGTGGTCGGCATGACGCTGCCGATCGCGCGTGATCTGGCCAGCCACCTCATCCGGGTGGTCACCATCGCCCCGGGCCTGTTCGACACGCCGCTGCTGGCCGGGCTGCCGGAACCGGCCCGGGAGTCACTCGGCAAGCAGGTACCGCACCCGTCGCGGTTGGGCAAACCCGACGAGTACGCCGCCCTCGCGGTGCACATCGTCGAGAACCCGATGCTCAACGGGGAGGTCATCCGTCTGGATGGAGCCATCCGCATGGGGCCGCGCTGACGATCCCGGGCGCCGAGTCGGCGGCGAAAACGAAAGCCCCTCGCGTGGCGAGGGGCTGAATCCGATACGAGGACGATCTATCGACGGAACCACCGGGTGATGTTGGGTTCGGCCATCAGCAGCCGCGCGAGCACACTCATGTCAGCCAGCTCAGCTCGCCGTGGGAAGCGGTTGCCAGTCTTCGAACTGTTCGGAGGTTTCGCCCTCCACCAGCATGTCGCCGTG
>JAQTVU010000021.1 GCA_028706695.1 Mycobacterium sp. | reverse complement strand
GTTGGCGTGGTGACGGGGCGGAATTCCTTCTTCTGTCTAGCGGCCGCAGAGGCCAAGCAGCGGAAGCTATCCCGGTTCACGGTCCCGCTCGTGGCGCGGAGCATGCAAGTTCCGGCCCTTAGCTTTTCCGCGCAGGACCTCGCTGAGCAGGACACGACTCAGACGCGCACCCGGCTCCTGGCGCTGTCATCTGACGTGAATCTTCGACGCCAGGCGGCACTTGCGAGATACCTCGCCGAGGGCGAGGCCGACGGTGTCCCCGACGGCTACAAATGCCGCATCCGGCGCAACTGGTGGCAGGTGCCATCCACCT
Source organism: Mycobacterium sp. (assembly GCA_028706695.1). Lineage (GTDB taxonomy): Bacteria > Actinomycetota > Actinomycetes > Mycobacteriales > Mycobacteriaceae > Mycobacterium. The sequence goes on along the minus strand of JAQTVU010000021.1, from coordinate 12,383 downwards.
GGGTGCCGGCCGGGTTCATGCTTCGCCAAATCAGCACACACCCCCGGCTGATCGCAAACACAGCCGGCGCTACCAGCACCGATACGGTGCATCGTGTGCGGGTGGCGCCGAGTGTTGATTTCGCCCGGCTGGCAGTCGGCGCATTCAACTCGGCGACCTTCGCCCTCGCTGAAGTTCTAGGCCGCAGCTACGGCGGCGGCATCCTGGAACTTGAGCCGAGCGAATGTGGGCACCTGCCCGTGGCCGACCCCGCCGCCGTCCCAAATACGTTGCACCAGAAAGCCGACGAACTTGTCCGGGAGCGACGATACGACGATGCCCTCGACCTCGTCGACCACACGGTGCTGGTGGAGCGTTTAGGCTTCGCGGTCGACGAAGTGGTCGCACTCCGCCGCGCCTGGACGCAGCTACGCAACCGTCGAATGGCCCGCTCGAAACGAGCCGCTCCGCAGCAGTGCTGGCCGCCCGTCACTCCGTGATGCGCCCACTTTGCCATCGCGCCGATGCGCGGCCCGCGTCTTCCCCCGGGGGATCGTTGCTGCCGCCAGGCCGACGTGTTGTCGCAGCGAGGTGGCACTCAAGTCGGCCGCGGTGCCGGGCGTTGCGCCGAGACCGCGTCGGCGATGGCCTTTTTGTCGACCTTGCCGATCGGCGTGGTGGGCAGTGCGGCCAGCTCCAAGAGCAGGTCGGGCCGGGCGTGCGCGGCCACCCCGCGCCCGTCGAGGTAGGCGTTCAACTCCGCAAGGCTCGCCGGAATCCCATCGAAAACCACGGCGGCGCAAATCGTTTCGCCCAGGTACGGATCGGGCAGCGGAACCGCGGCGGCCGAGCGGATCGCCGGGTGGCTCAGCAACTGTGCCTCCAGCTCCGCGGCCGAGACGGTCTCACCGCCGCGGCAGATGACGTCTTTGACCCGGCCGGTGACCATCAGGTAGCCGTCCGGCCGCAGCCGCACCAGGTCACCGCTGCGGTAGAAGCCGTCGGCGGCAAAGCAGCGTTCGTTGTCGCGGGGGGCGCGAAAATAGCCGTTGATGGTGTACGGGCCGCGCACCAGTAGTTCGCCTTCTTGGCCGGGGCCCACCGGATGGCCGGCGGCGTCGACGACGCGCAGTTCGTCGTCGACGCACAGCGGCCGGCCCTGCGTGTGGTCGACCAGTTCCGGCGGGTCGTCGAGACGGGTGTAGCTGAGCAGCCCCTCGGCCATCCCGAAGACCTGCTGCAGCCCCGGTGTCAGCGCGGCGCGCAGCAGCCGAGCGTCGTCGGCCTCCAGCTTGGCGCCGCCGACCTGCAACAGCCGCAACGACGTCGGGATCACCGGCTCCCACTCACAGCCCCGGGCCCACAGCCGGGCCAGGGCAGGCACCAGCGCGGTGACGGTGACCCCGTGGCGCGCGATGGCCACGAAGGCGGCCTCGGGGCTGGGGTCGGTGGCGAACACGGTGGTGGCACCGGCCGTCATCGCGCCGAGCAGGCCCGGACAGGCCAGCGGAAAGTTATGCCCCGCCGGCAGCACCGCCAGGTAGACGTCGTCGGCGGTGAGCCGGCAGAGCTCGGCGCTCGCGGTCGCATTGAACAGGTAGTCGTCGTGGGTGCGGGGGATGAGTTTGGGGGTTCCGGTGGTGCCGCCGGAGACCAGCAACAAAGCGGGCGAGCCCGCGTCGACGGGCGGCACCGGCGGCCGGGCGGCCGGGCGATCGCACAGCCGCGGCCACGAGGTGAAGGGACCGGCCTCGCCGTCGACGATGACGTGCCTCAACGTGGGATGATCCGCGGTCAGGCCACGCGCCATCGCCGGGGCGTCGAAACCCGTGGTGGCGTCGGCGATCAGCAGTCCGGTTGCCCGGGTCACCGCCGCGAAATGCCCCAGCTCGGCCGACCGGTGGCCCGGCAGGCACAGCACCGGCACCGCTCCCGCCCGCAGCAGCCCGAACAGCGCCACCGCGAACTGACAGCCGTTCGGCAACTGCAGCAGGACCCGATCGCCGGGCGCGATGCCCAGGGCATGCAGCCCCGCCGCGGCGCGGTCGGCGCGCTCGTCGAGTTCCGCGTAACCAAATCCCCGGCCGCTCGCGGCGTCGAGCACGGCGAGCGCCTCGGGCCGGCGCCGCGCCGCGTCGGTGAGGACCGTGTCCAGGGCCCGGCCCGTCCAGTACCCGGCCGCCCGGTACGCGGCGGCCCGGTCGGCGGGAAACGGCGCGAACCCGTCCGGGCCTACCGGTGTGTTCGCGGCCATCGGACTCCTCGACTGGGGCTTGGTAGCGGGCGGGCATCGGGGATAGGGTATCCAAAATTAGGGAAGCCTGCGCTAACCGAGGAGGTCGTGGTGCGTGCTCCGGCGTGTGCGGAGGACATTCGTGCAGAGGTTGCCGACCTGCTGGGGGTGGGCGCCGCGTCCGTTGACCCGGGCGGCAACCTCATCGGCCAGGGGCTGGACTCGATCCGGATGATGGCGTTGGCCGGGCGCTGGCGCCGGCTGGGCATCGGCGTCGACTTCGCCACGCTGGCCGCCACGCCCACCATCGAAGCCTGGGCCGAGCTGATCAGCGCCGCGCCGGCCACCGGCGCCGACCGGCCCGCCGGCGCGCCGGCCCCGCCCGCCGGGGCACCCGAGGAGCCGTTCCCGCTCGCACCGATGCAACACGCGCTGTGGGTCGGCCGCCAGCACGACCAGCAGTACGGTGGCGTCGCGGGTCACCTCTACGTCGAGTTCGACGGCGGTCCCGTCGATCCGCAGCGCCTGCGCGCGGCGGCCAGCGCGCTGGCGCGCCGTCATCCGATGCTGCGGGTGCGGTTTCTACCCGACGGGACCCAGTGCATCGAGCCGGAGCACCCGGATTTCCCGGTCGCGGTGGAGGATCTGCGCGCCGAGCAGGATGGCGACATCGAGCGGCGGCTGGCCGCCATCCGCGAGGCCAAGTCACACCAGCAACTCGACGGCGCCGTGCTCGAACTGGCGTTGACGCTGCTGCCCGGCGGGCGTTCGCGGCTGCACGTCGACCTGGACATGCAGGCCGCCGACGCCATGAGCTACCGCACCCTGATGGCCGACCTGGCCGCGCTGTATCTGGGCCGGCACCTGCCCGAACTGCGCTACACCTACCGGGAATACCGGCAGGCCGTCGCGCGCGCGGACGCGCGGCCCGACCCGGCCCGCGACACCGACCGCCGGTGGTGGGCGCAGCGCATCCCGCAGCTGCCGGACCCGCCGGCGCTGCCGGCGGCCCGCGGCGGGGACCCGCACCGCAGCGCGCGGCGCTGGCACTGGCTGGACCCGGCGACCCGCGACGCCCTGTTCAACCGCGCCCGGGCGCGCGGCATCACCCCGGCGATGACGCTGGCCGCGGCGTTCGCCCACGCCCTGGCGCGCTGGTCGGCCGGCCCACGGTTCCTGCTCAACGTGCCGCTGTTCGAGCGCCGGGCGCTGCACCCCGACGTCGACTCGCTGGTCGGCGACTTCACCTCCACGCTGCTGCTCGACATCGACCTGACCGGCGCGCACACCCCGGCGGCGCGGGCGCGGGCGGTCCAGGACGCCATGCGGTGCGCCGCCGCCCATTCGGCCCATCCCGGGCTGGCGGTGTTGCGCGACCTCAGCCGCCACCGGGGTACCCAGGTGGGGGCGCCGGTCGTCTTCACCAGCGCGCTCGGCCTCGGCGACCTGTTCGGCCCCGACATCACCGGGCAATTCGGGGCCCCCGCATGGATCGTCTCCCAGGGACCCCAGGTGCTGCTGGACGCTCAGGTCACCGAGTTCGACCGCGGAGTGCTGCTGAACTGGGACGTGCGCGAGGATTACTTCGCGCCCGGGGTCATCGACGCGATGTTCGCCCATCACATCGACGAACTGCTCGGCCTGGCCGGTTGCGAGCACGCTTGGGAGCTGCCCGGCCCGTCGCCGCTGCCGGCCGCACAGCGCGCGGCGCGCGACGCCGCCAACGGCCGCACCGCCGAGCCCAGCGGCGAGACGCTGCACGACGGGTTCTTCCGCCGGGCCGCCCTGAGCCCCGACGCGCCGGCCGTGTTCGCCGGCTCCGGCGACCTGAGCTATGCGCAGCTGCGCGACCAGGCATTGGCGGTGACCGCGGCGTTGCGGGCGGCCGGCATCGGCGCCGGCGACACGGTCGCGGTGGCGGGCCCGAAAACCGCCGAGCAGGTGCCGGCGCTGCTGGGCATCCTGGCCGCCGGTGCCGTGTACCTGCCGATCGGGGTCGACCAGCCGGGCGACCGCGCCCGGCGCATCGTCGACACCGGCGGCGCGCGCATCGCTTTGCTGTGCGGCGGCCGGCAGCGACCGTTGCCGGTACCGGGATTGGCGATCGCCGACGTGCTTCGCGGCACGCCACCCGCGGCGCGGCCGGCCGACACCGATCCCGCCGCGCTGGCCTACGTGTTGTTCACCTCCGGCTCCACCGGGGAGCCCAAAGGCGTGGAGATGACCCACGACGCCGCGATGAACACGGTGGAATTCCTCACCCGCCACTTCGGCCTGTGCCCCGCCGACCGCTGCCTGGCCCTCTCGACGCTGGAATGCGACATGTCGGTGCTGGACATCTTCGCCACGCTGCGGGCCGGCGGGGCGATCGTGGTGGTCGACGAAGCGCAGCGCCGCGACCCCGACGCCTGGGCCCGGCTCATCCACACCCACCGGGTCACCGTGCTCAACTTCCTGCCGGGCTGGCTGGAGATGCTGGCCGAAGTGGGCCACGGGCGGCTGTCGTCGCTGCGGGCGGTGCCCACCGGCGGCGACTGGGTCCGGCCCGGCCTGGCCCGCCGCCTCCGGGAAGAGGCCCCCGGGCTGCGGTTCGCCGGGCTCGGTGGTGCCACCGAAACCGCCGTCCACGCAACGATTTCCGACGTCGGTGCGGAACTTCCGGCCGGGCAGACCGCGGTGCCCTACGGCAGGCCGTTGCCCAACATCGCCTGCCGCGTCGTCGATGACACCGGCGCCGACTGCCCCGACTGGGTGGCCGGCGAGCTGTGGGTGTCCGGTCGCGGCATCGCGCGGGGCTACCGCGGCCACCCCGAGCTGACCGCGCAGCGCTTCGTCCCCCACGACGGCCGGACCTGGTATCGCACCGGTGATCTGGCCCGCTACTGGCCCGACGGCACGCTCGAGTTCGTCGGCCGCACCGATCACCGGGTCAAGGTCGGCGGGTATCGCGTCGAGCTCGGCGAGATCGAGGCCGCCCTGCGGCGCGTGCCCGGGGTGCGGGCGGCGGTCGCCGCTTTGGTGCCGGGACCCGGCGGCGCCGACGTGCTGGCCGCGCTGGTCCGCCTTGAGGATGCGGGCCCGAGCGTGCACCGGATTCGCGAGGCGCTCGCCGATCTCCTTCCCGCGCATATGGTCCCACAGCAGATATTGTCGGCCGAGCGCGTCCCCTGCACCGACGGCGGCAAGATCGACCGGCGTGCCGTGGCCGGCCGGCTTGCCGCGGCGGTGTCCGGATCGGACCGTCGCGGCTATCGCCCGCCGGCACGAGCGCTGGAATCGGCGCTCACCGCGATCGTCGCCGAGCTGCTGTGTCTGGACCGGGAACGCGTCGGCGTCGACGACGACTTCTTTGCGCTCGGCGGGGATTCTGTGCTGGCCACCCGGGCGGTCGCGCGGATCCGCACCGGGCTGGACGTCCCCGAGGCCCGCGTCGCCGACATCTTCGCCGCCCGCACCGTGTCGGCGCTGGCCCGGCTGCTCAGCGGCCGTGAGCACGACAACCGCCGGCTGGATCGGGTGGCCGAGCTGTATCTGGAAGTCACCGACTTGGACGCCGGCTCGGTACTGGCCGAGGTGGCGAAAGCGGAAGCAGCGCAATGACCGGGCGGCAGCCGACGCGGCGCGAAGTGACTGCCCATGTCTGACGGCCAAGCGGGAGCGGCCGCCGACCCGGTCGTCGTGATCGGCATGGCGCTCGAGGCGCCGGGTGGAGTCGACACCGCCGACGGGTATTGGGAGTTGTTGTCGCAACGGCGCGAAGCGTTGGTCCCGTTCCCCACCGACCGCGGCTGGCCCATCCGCGAACTGCTCGCCGGGTCCCGCCGCGAGGGCTTCAAGCCGATCCACGACTCGGGTGGCTTTCTTCCCGGGGCAACCGCATTCGACCCGGTCTTCTTCGGCATCTCACCGCGGGAGGCGATCGCGATGGATCCCCAGCAACGCGTCGCCCTGCGGGTCGCCTGGCGGGCGCTGGAGAACAGCGGCATCAACCCCGACGACCTCGCCGGGCACGACGCCGGTTGCTACATCGGCGCCTCGGTCACCGGGTACGGACCCGAAATGGCCGAGTTCTCCCACCATAGCGGTCATCTGATCACCGGCACGGCCCTGGGCGTGATCTCCGGCCGAATCGCCTACACGCTCGGGTTGGCCGGGCCCGCGTTGACCATCGACGCCTCCTGCGCCTCGGCGTTGGCCGCCTTCCACCTTGCGGTGCAGTCGATCCGGGCCGGCGATTGCGACCTGGCGCTGACCGGCGGCGTGTGCGTGATGGGCTCGCCGGGCTTCTTCGTGGAGTTCTCCAAGCAGCACGCGCTGTCCGACGACGGGCACTGCCGGCCGTTCACCGCCCATGCCAGCGGCACGGTGTGGGCCGAGGGCGCCGCGATGTTCGTGCTGCAGCGCGAATCGGCCGCGCGGCGCGACGGCCGGCGGATCCTGGCCCGGGTGCGCGCCAGCGCCGTCAACCAGGACGGCCGCAGCGCCGGACTGACCGCACCCAGCGGCCCGGCGCAGCGCCGCCTGTTCGGTCGTGCCATGGCGCAGGCCGGGGTGCGGCCCGAAGACGTCGGGATGGTCGAAGGGCACGGCACCGGAACACGGCTCGGTGACGGCACCGAATTACGTTCCCTCGCAGCGACGTACGGGGCAACCCAACCCGGCCGCGGCGCCCTGCTGGGGTCGGTGAAGTCCAACCTGGGGCACGCGCAGGCCGCCGCCGGGGCGCTGGGCCTGGCCAAAGTGCTGGTCGCGGCCGAACGCGGCGCGGTGCCGCCCACCTTGCACGCCGACGAGGCCAGCACCGCCATCGACTGGAATACGCAGGGCTTGCGGCTGGCGCGGGAGTTGACGCCATGGCCGGCGGAAAACGGCCGCCGTATCGCCGCGGCATCGGCGTTCGGCATGAGCGGCACCAACGCGCACGTGATCGTTGCCGTGGACAGCGGCCGGCCGGAAGCGGGTGCCGCCTGATGCCGGCCCACGCGCTTCCCGACCACCGAGTGCCGGTGTTGCTCAGCGCGCACGAGCAGGATTTGATCGGGCAGGATGCGGCCGCGATCGCCGGCTATCTGCGCCGCAACCCGGAGACGCCGGTAACCGCGGTCGCGGGGACGGTGTTGCGCACCCGGCGGGTGCGCCGGCACCGCGCGGTGGTGCGCGCGGCCGACCGCGCGGAGCTGACCGCGGCCCTCGCCGCGCTGGCCGACGGCGACGAGCACCCGCTAGTGGCGCGGTCTTCGGAAACGGCGGCGCCACGAATCGCGTTCGTCTTTCCCGGCCAGGGCAGCCAGTGGCCGATGATGGGCGCCGAGGCGTATCGCCGACTCGGTGCCTATCGGGCCGAGGCCGACCGTTGCGCGCGGGCGTTCACGACGGCCGGGCTGCCGTCGCCACTGGAGTACCTGATCGACGGCCCGCCGCGGCAGTGGTCGCAGATCGACGTCCAGGCCGCGCTGTTCACCCACGCCGCCGGCCTGGCGCGGGTGTGGCGGTCCTGCGGGATCCGTCCCGACACCGTCGTGGGACACAGCCTCGGTGAGGTGGCGGCCGCCTATGTCGCGGGCAGCCTGCGCCTGGCCGACGCGGTTGCCGTCCTCGGCGCGCGGGCCGAGGTCGTCGAACGGCTGGCGGGGCCCTACGGCATGGCCGCCCTGGGCGCCGGCATCGCCGAAGCCCAACGGTTGATCGGCGAGACACCCGGCTGGCTCGAGGTGGCGGTGGTCAACTCCGATTCCTCGACGGTGGTGTCGGGCCAGCGAGCCGCCGTGTGCGGCTTCGTGAAGCGCGCCGAGGGGTGTGGCCTGTTCGTCCGGGAGATCGACGTCGCATTCCCCGCCCACACCAGCGCGCTGCAACCCCTGCGCGGCACGCTGGAGGCGCTGCTGCCGGTCTCGACGTTCGCCGACACCCCGGTGGAGGTCATCGGTTCGGCGCGCGGCGGCGTCGTGGCGCCCGGCACCGACTTCACCGGATACTGGTATGACAACCTGCGCAACACGGTGCGGTTCGACCGGGCCGTCGCCGCGGCCGCGCGGCGCGGGGTCGGCGCGTTCATCGAGATGTCGGCACACCCATCGCTGGTGTACGCGCTGACCGACCAGCTGCACGGGGCGCTGGTCGTCGGCTCCGGGCGGCGCGACGAGCCGCTGGCCGAACACCTTTCGGCCAACATCGCCGCCGCCGCGGTGGCCGACCCCGGGCACCGCTGGGCCGACGTCGTCGGTGTGGTGCCCGGGCCCACCTTGCCCGGCTTTCCCAACGCACCGATGCGCCCCGTACATCTGTGGGCCATGACCGGACCCCTGCGCGACGACCGCGAGCGGCCTGCCATCACCGTCGCGGTCGAACAGTGGCAGCCGCACCGGGTCACGGTGAGCGGCCGGCGGAATGACATCGCCGGTGTCGCCCTTGTCGCGCCCGAGCCCGGCCCGCTGGTCCGGCAGCTGACGCTCGCGATCGGATCCCGTCGCGATTGCCGGCTGGTCGCCCCCGATGACGCCGAGATCACCCTGTACGTTCCACCGGGCGCCGCCGAGCCGGCGCCGCGGCTCGACTACCCGACGTCGGTGGGTCCGCGCTGCCGGCGGGTCTGGCTGATCACCTTGGGCGCCGAGCGCGTCCTGCCCGGGGAGCGATTGGGCCCGCAGGCGGCGCTGGCCGCCGCGCACCGCAGCGTCGGCTTCGAATTGCCCGACTGCGCGTTCGCCCATCTCGACCTGCCCAACCGCGACTTCGGCGCCGACGACGCGTCGGCCTGCATCGACGCGCTGCTGGACCAAGGCCACACCGAGGTGGCGCTGCGCGGCGGCCCGGCCGCCCTGCGCCGCTATGTCCGGGCGCTGCGGGAGCCCACTCAACTCCCGCCGCGGCGGCAACTCGATGCGCTGACCGACGTGGTGATCACCGGCGGCAACGGCGGGATCGGCCTGCGGTATGCCCGCCACTGCATCCGACACGGTGCCCGCCGGGTGGTGCTGTTGAGCCGCAGGGGCGTCGGGCCCCACACCGTCGATGAGCTCACAGCTGGCCGCGACGTCGAATTGCACGCCCCGATGTGCGACATCACCGATCCGGGGGCGGTGGCGGCGGCGGTGGCCGCATCCGGCGGCGGCGGCGCCTCGCTGCTGATCCACGCCGCCGGCGTGGCGACGTTCGCCGCCCACCACCGGCTCACCGGCGCCGAGATGGACGCCATGTGGGGCGCCAAAGTGCATGGGCTGCAGCGCATGATCGAGGCCTGGCCGCTGCGGCGCGACGCGCACCTCCTGCTGTGCTCATCGGTGTCCGGGGTGTGGGGCGGCCACGGGCACGCCGGATACGCGGCGGCCAACCGGGCGCTCGACGTGCTCGCCGGTCAGTTGCGGGCCGAGGGGCGCGACTGCACGGCCGTGCGCTGGGGCTTGTGGCCGGCCACGACGATCGCCGCCGCCGACGAGATCGCCCGGATGGAACGGTCCGGGCTGGTAGAGCTGGACCCCGAAGCGGCGATCACCGCCAGCCTGTGTCACCACGCCGACGATCCGCTGATCTTCGCCGCCGACTCGCACCGGTTGCGGATGTTCTTCGCCGGCCAAGGCGCCCCAGCCGCCGACGCCGAGGGCCTGGTCGATGCGACCGTCGGCGAGATGGTGCGCGCCGAACTCACGGCGGCACTGCGGCTTTCGGACCCCCAGGCGCTGGACATGAGCGCGGCTCTCATCGACCTCGGCGTGGATTCGCTGCTGGCGCTGGATTTACGCAGACGGCTGCGCCGCGGCGTCGGCCGCTCGATTCCGCTGGCCAGGCTGCTCGGCGGAATCACCGGCTTGGAACTGATCGACGCACTTCGGCCGGAGACGCCGGCCGCGGCACCGTGGGAAAGGCAGGGATGCACGCGTGATTGACACAGCGGGCGGCGGTGCCCGCCTCGACGAAGAGCGCCTGAAGCTGTTGCGCCGCAAGATCGCCGAACGCGGTCTCGCCCGCCCGGCGGACGGCGCGGTGACCACGCCCCCGGCGATGTCGCATGGCCGGCGCCGAATGTGGTTCATCCAGTCGGTCGACCCCGACAGCGCGCTGCTCAACGTCTGTGTCTCCTACCGCCTCTTCGGCGTCGTCGATGTGGCCCGCCTGCGCCGGGCGGTGGATGCCGTCGCCGCGCGCCACCCGATCCTGCGCACCACCTACCGGATCGACAGCGACAGTGAGCCGCAACCGGTCGTCCGCGACCGGCTGCGACCGGGCTGGGCCGAGCATGACCTGTCCGGGCTCACCGAACAGTCCCGGCGGCTGCGGCTGGCAGTGCTGGCACAGCGCGATTTCCGGCGCCCGTTCGCTCTGGCCGACGACTCACCGCTTCGGATCACCGTGGTGCGGGTGGCCGCCGAGGAGCTGATGCTGCTGCTCACCGCCCACCACATCGCCTGGGACGACGGCTCCTGGGCTCCCTTCTTCGCCGACCTCACCCGCGCCTACACCGACCCGGATGCCGTGGCCACCGCCGCATCGGTGCCCCGCCAGCCCGACGCGACCGTCGAGGAGGACCTCGAAGAGGACATGGCCTATTGGCGCTCGCTGATCGCCGACCTGCCCGAGCCCCTGGAGCTTCCCGGGCCGAACGGGTCGACGGTACCGACCAGCTGGCGCGCGCAACGCGCGACGGCGCGGCTGTCGGCCGCCACCGTATCGCGGGCGGCGGCGCTGGCCCGGGAAACGGGCGCCACCCCATATATGGTGTTGCTGGCCGCATTCGGCGCGCTGATACACCGCTACACCCACGCCACCGACTTCCTGGTCGCCGCGCCCGTGCTGAACCGCGGCGCCGGCACCGACGACGTGATCGGTTTCTACGGCAACACCGTCGTCCTGCGGATGCGGCCGCAGCCGCGCCAGTCGTTTCGGGAACTGCTCGCGCAGACGCGGGACACCGCCGCCGGTGCGTTCGCGCATACGCGCGTCGACGTGGAATGGCTGGTGCGCCAGATCAACCCGGATCGGCGGCACGGCGCCGAGCGGATGACCCGAGTCAGCTTCGGAATGCGCGAACCCGACGGCGCGGGTTTCTGCCCACCCGGCGTGCGCTGCGAACGCGGCGGGTTGCGCGGGCATTTCAGCCAGCTGCCCCTGGGTTTGATGATCGAGCTGGGCGGCGCTGACGGCGGCGCGGTGGTCGAAGCCGAGTACCTGGTCGAGATCCTGGACCGCCCGCTGGTGCGGCAGTTGCTGCAGCATTACGCCGCGCTGCTGGACGACGTGCTGGCCAACCCCGACACCGTGCTGTGGCGATGTGCGCTGATGAGCGACGCCGACGCCGGCTGGCTGCACGACGCGTCGACCGGTGCGACCTTTGCCGCGCCGCCCACCACGCTGCCCGCCTTGGTCACCGAGCGCGCGCACCTGTCTCCCGATGCCGTCGCCGTGGTGTATGAGGGCCGCCGGTACAGCTACCACGAGATCAACGCCGAGGCAAACCGGCTGGCGCACTGGCTCATCGAGCGGGGCATCGGCACCGAGGACCGCGTGGCGGTGCTGCTGGACAAGTCTCCCCAACTGGTGACCACGGCGCTGGGAATCCTCAAGGCCGGGGCGGTCTACCTGCCCATCGACCCCTCCTATCCCGACGACCGCCGGGCGTTCGTCCTGCGCGACGCCGACGCCGGACTTGTGCTGCGCGAACCGGTCACCGGCTTGGAGCGATACTCCCCAGCCGACCCGGCGCCCCATGAGCTGGTGCGCCCGCTGGGCCCGGACAACACCGCCTACCTGATCTACACCTCGGGCTCGACCGGGTTGCCCAAGGGCGTTCCGGTGCCGCACGCACCGATCGCCGAGTACTTCGTGTGGTTCGGTGCGCGGTACCGGGTCGACGAAACCGACCGGCTGCTGCAGGTGGCCTCGCCCGGTTTCGACGTGTCCATCGGCGAGCTCTTCGGCACATTGGTCTGCGGTGCGCGCCTGGTGATTCCGCGGCCGGACGGGCTGCGTGACATCGCATACCTGACCGATCTGCTACGCCGCGAAGGCATCACCTCGATGCATTTCGTGCCGTCGCTGCTGGGCCTGTTCCTGTCATTGCCGGGCGTTGGCCAGTGGCGAACGCTGCGCCGCGTGCCCGTCGGCGGGGAAGCCCTGCCGGGCGAGATCGCCGACAAGTTCCATGCCAGCTTCGACGCGTTGCTGTACAACTTCTACG
>JAQTVU010000482.1 GCA_028706695.1 Mycobacterium sp. | reverse complement strand
CGTTCTTCTCCTTCATGACCTACCTGATCGCGGTGCCGACCGGCATCAAGTTCTTCAACTGGATCGGCACCATGTGGAAGGGGCAGTTGACCTTTGAGACGCCGATGCTGTTCTCGATCGGCTTCCTGGTCACCTTCCTGCTGGGCGGATTGACCGGCGTCCTGCTGGCCAGCCCACCCCTGGATTTCCACGTCACCGACAGCTACTTCGTGGTCGCCCACTTCCACTACGTGCTGTTCGGCACCATCGTGTTCGCCACCTATGCGGCCACTTACTTCTGGTTCCCGAAGATGACCGGCCGGCTGCTCGACGAGCGACTGGGCAAGCTGCACTTCTGGCTGACCTTCATCGGCTTCAACGCCACCTTCCTGGTGCAGCACTGGTTGGGCGACATGGGCATGCCGCGCCGCTACGCCGACTACCTGCCCACCGACGGGTTCCAGCCGCTGAACATCGTATCGACGATCGGCGCCTTCATCCTGGGCGCGTCGATGTTCCCGTTCGTCTGGAACGTCTTCAAGAGCTGGCGCTACGGTGAGGTGGTGACGGTCGACGACCCGTGGGGTCATGGCAACTCGCTGGAGTGGGCCACCAGCTGCCCGCCCCCGCGGCACAACTTCACCGAGTTGCCCCGCATCCGTTCGGAGCGCCCGGCGTTCGAGCTGCACTATCCGTACATGATCGAACGGCTCCGCCGTGAGGCGCACGTGGGCCGCGCTCATGAGCCCGAGAGCGCTGATGCCACGCGAGGCGACGACGTGAGCGTTCGCAGCTGATGGGCGGTAGCGGCCCCAGGCATGGGTAAGCCGGGGACGGGCGCACCGTCCCGGGTGTCAGTGCTGATCACCGTCACCGGCGTGGATCGGCCGGGTGTCACGTCGGCGCTCTTGGAGGTGCTGTCGCGGCACGGGGTCGAACTGCTCAACGTCGAACAGGTGGTGATCCGGGGTCGGCTTACGCTGGGCGTGCTGGTGTCCTGCATGCCGGAAGTCGCCGACGGCCCCCGGTTGCGCGACGACGTGGGCGCCGCCATCCGCGGGCTCGGGCTCGATGTGAGCATCGAGCGCAGTGACGACGTGCCGATCATCCGGGAGCCGTCGACCCACACCATCTTCGTGCTGGGCCGGCCCATCACCGCCGGGGCATTCAGCGCGGTGGCCCGCGAGGTGGCGGTACTGGGGGTCAACATCGACCTCATACGCGGGGTCTCCGACTATCCGGTCACCGGCCTGGAGTTGCGCGTCTCGGTGCCACCGGGCGCCGAAGGTCCGCTGCGCGCCGCCCTGAACCTGGTGTCTTGTAATGAGCGTGTCGACGTCGCGGTGGAGGACTACAGCCTGGAGCGGCGCGCCAAACGGCTGATCGTGTTCGACGTCGACTCGACACTGGTCCAGGGCGAAGTGATCGAGATGCTGGCGGCGCGGGCCGGTGCCGAGGGCAAGGTCGCCGCCATCACCGAGGCGGCGATGCGCGGCGAGCTCGATTTCGCGGAGTCGCTGGAACAGCGGACGGCGACCCTGGCCGGCCTGCCCGCCACGGTGATCGACGAGGTCGCCGACCAGCTGCAGCTGATGCCCGGCGCCCGGACCACGCTGCGTACGCTGCGGCGGCTGGGTTATCACTGCGGCGTCGTCTCCGGCGGCTTCCGGCGGATCATCGAACCGTTGGCCGAGGAGCTCATGCTGGACTTCGTCGCCGCGAACGAGTTGGAGATCGTCGACGGCACCCTGACCGGCCGGGTGCTCGCCCCGATCATCGACCGGGCCGGCAAGGCCAAGGCGCTGCGCGACTTCGCCGAACAGGCCGGGGTGCCGATGGCGCAGACCGTCGCCGTGGGCGACGGCGCCAACGACATCGACATGCTGGCCGCGGCCGGGCTGGGCGTGGCTTTCAACGCCAAGCCGGCACTGCGTGAGGTCGCCGACGCGTCGCTGAGCCATCCCTACCTGGACACGGTGCTGTTTCTGCTGGGCATCACCCGCGGAGAGATCGAGGCTGCCGACGCGGTCGACGGCGAGGTGCGCCGCGTGGACATACCGCCCAACTAGGACTAGGGCACCGCCGACCTGGGCGACCCGAAACGTCGCGCGGCGCCGCGGTGCGGCACGATGTTCTGGTGCCCGAAACCGCCCGCGACACCGGGGTTGACGCCGCTGACCCCGATCTGCTGATCGAGTTCCGAAACGTGTCGCTGCGCCGCGGCGGGCGGGTGCTGGTCGGCCCGGTGGATTGGGCGGTCGAACTCGACGAACGCTGGGTGATCGTCGGGCCTAACGGGGCCGGCAAGACGTCGCTGCTGCGCATCGCGGCGGCCGCCGAGCACCCGTCGTCGGGTGCCGCCTTCGTGCTCGGTGAGCGGCTGGGGCGCGTCGACGTCACCGAACTGCGCGCCCGGATCGGGCTGAGTTCCTCGGCGCTGGCGCAGCGGATCCCGGGCGATGAGCAGGTCCGTGACCTCGTCCTCTCGGCCGGCTACGCGGTGCTGGGCCGCTGGCGGGAACGCTACGACGACGTCGATCACCGCCGCGCGCTCGACATGCTGGAGAGCCTGGGCGCCGAGCACCTGGCGGACCGCAGCTACGGAACGCTCTCGGAGGGTGAGCGCAAGCGGGTGCTGATTGCCCGCGCGCTGATGCCCGACCCCGAACTGCTGCTGCTCGACGAACCCGCCGCGGGACTGGACCTGGGCGGCCGCGAGGAGCTGGTGGCCCGGCTCACCGACCTGGCCGCCGACCCGGATGCGCCCGCGCTGGTGCTGGTCACCCACCACGTGGAGGAGGTCCCGCCGGGCTTCACCCACTGCATGCTGCTCTCGGAGGGTCAGACGGTCGCGGCGGGACTGCTGCCCGACGTGCTGACCGCCGAGAACCTGTCCGCCGCTTTCGGCCAGTCGATCGCCCTGGAAGTCGCCGACGGACGTTATTTCGCCCGCCGAGCCCGTCACCGCGCAGCCCACCGGAGGCACCTATGACCACAGCGACCGAGCCGCCACTGGTTCCCCGGCCGGCCGCCACCGTGATGCTGGTCCGCGACACCCCCGACGGCATCGCCGTCTTCCTGATGCGCCGGCACGCACGGATGCATTTCGCCGCGGGGACGATGGTTTTTCCCGGCGGTGGGGTCGACGCCCGCGACCGCGACGCCGACTTGGGACGGCT
>JAQTVU010000481.1 GCA_028706695.1 Mycobacterium sp. | reverse complement strand
GTGGGCAACAGCCTCGTTGCGTCTCGGCGGTCTGGACGGCGACGTACTCTGGTGGGCGTGCGACTGCAGCGACAGGTGGTGGACTACGCGCTTCGGCGGCGTTCCCTGCTGGCCGAGGTGTATTCGGGCCGCACCGGCGTATCGGAAGTCTGTGATGCGAACCCCTACTTGCTGCGCGCTGCGAAGTTTCACGGAAAACCGAGCCAGGTGATGTGCCCGATCTGCCGCAAGGAGCAGCTCACGCTGGTCTCGTGGGTCTTCGGAGAGCATCTGGGCCCCGTCTCCGGCTCGGCCCGCACGGCCGAAGAGCTCGTTTTGTTGGCGACCCGCTTCGAGGAGTTCGCGGTCCACGTGGTGGAGGTCTGTCGCACCTGCAGCTGGAATCACCTAGTCAAGTCGTACGTGCTCGGCGCGACCCGCCCGCCCAAAGGCACCCGCGGCACGCGGCCCGCACGCAGCGGCGCCCGCACGGCCATTGAGTAGCGACGAACGCCACGAGCAGGGGCCCACTGACAGCAAGCTGTCAGCGACTGAGCGTCGCGGCAAGCGGGTAGGTAGCGATCGCCCCGGTGCGGGGCCTTCGGGCGGGCGCTTGGAGCCCGGCTCGCGTCGCCAGGTTTCTCCCGACGATCGGAGGACCGCCATCCTGCCGCCGGTGGTCGATGACCGCGCACCCCGGCGAACCGACCCCATCGACGAGGTCAAGGCTGCGCTGGACGGCGCCGCCTCAGCCTCTATGTCGCAGCCACGGGACCCGATCGAGGAGGTCAAAGCCGCGCTCGACCGGCGGCGAGAACGCCCGCCGGGCGGACCCGGCTCGGTGCCGGGTCCTCCGCCTCCACCGCGCGGGCTGGGGCGAGGCGCCGGGCTTCGCGGACCCGGCAGCGGGCCGTTCGGCTCCGGCATCGACTGGAGCTGGGCGCAGCGGGTCAACTGGCGGTGGGTGCGACGCGCCGGCTACGTCGGCGCCGCGGTGCTGGTGCTGCTGCCGATCGTCACCTTCGCCATGGCATATTTCATCGTCGACATTCCCAAGCCGGGCGATATCCGTACCAACCAGGTTTCCACGATTTTGGCCGCCGACGGCTCGGAGCTGGCCAAAATCGTCCCACCCGAGGGCAACCGGGTCGATGTCAACCTCAACCAGGTGCCGGTGCATGTGCGCCAGGCGGTGATCGCCGCCGAAGACCGGAACTTCTATTCCAACCCGGGGTTCGACTTCACCGCCTTCGGTCGGGCGGTGGAACACGACCTCTTCGGTGCCGGCGACCTGCAGGGCGGCTCGACGATCACCCAGCAGTATGTGAAGAACGCGCTGGTGGGGTCGGCTCAACACGGTTTCAGCGGGCTGATGCGCAAGGCCAAGGAACTGGTCATCGCGACCAAGATGTCGGGGGAGTGGTCCAAAGACGATGTCTTGCAGGCCTACCTGAACATCATCTACTTCGGCCGGGGGGCCTACGGGATCTCGGCCGCTTCCAAGGCTTACTTCAACAAGCCCGTCGATCAGCTGACCGTCTCGGAAGGGGCGTTGTTGGCCGCGCTGATCCGGCGGCCCTCCTCGCTGGATCCGGCGGTCGACCCCAAGGGCGCGAAGGCCCGCTGGAATTGGGTGCTCGACGGCATGGTGGAGACCAAGGCGTTGTCGCCGAGCCAGCGGGCGGCCCGGGCGTTCCCGGCGACGGTGCCGCCCGATCAGGCCCAGGCGCAAAACCAGACCAGCGGACCGAACGGGCTGATCGAGCGCCAGGTGACCAAAGAGCTCATGGACCTGTTCAACATCGACGAGCAGACGCTGAACACCGAAGGGCTGCAGGTCACCACGACCATCGACGTCAAGGCTCAGCAGGCCGCCGAGAAGGCGGTGGCGAAATACCTCGACGGGCAGGACCCCGACATGCGGGCCGCGGTGGTGTCGATCGATCCGCACAATGGCGCGATCCGCGCCTACTACGGCGGGGACAACGCCAACGGCTTCGACTTCGCGCAGGCCGGGCTGCAGACCGGGTCGTCGTTCAAGGTCTTCTGCCTGGTGGCCGCGCTCGAACAGGGCATCGGCCTGGGCTATCAGGTCGACAGCTCACCGCTGACGGTCGACGGCATCAGGATCACCAACGTCGACGGCGAAAGCTGCGGGACGTGCAACATCGCCCAGGCGCTCGAGCAGTCGCTCAACACCTCCTACTACCGGCTGATGCTCAAGCTCAAGGGCGGCCCGCAGGCCGTCGCGGACGCCGCGCACCAAGCCGGCGTGGCGACCAGCTTCCCGGGTGTGGAGCACACGCTGTCCGAGGACGGCAAGGGCGGACCGCCCAACAACGGGATCGTGCTGGGCCAGTACGAAACCCGCCCGATCGACATGGCCTCGGCCTATGCCACCCTGGCCGACTCCGGCATCTACCACCGGCCGCATTTCGTGCACAAGGTCGTCAACGCCGACGGTCAGGTGCTTTTCGACGCCAGCAGGTTGGGCGACAACGGCGAGCGCCGCATCGACAAGGCCGTCGCAGACAACGTGACCGCCGCGATGGAACCGATCGCGGCCTATTCGCGCGGCCACGCCCTGGCCGGCGGGCGGCCCTCGGCGGCCAAGACGGGCACCACCCAGTTGGGCGACACCCAGGCCGACAAGGACGCCTGGATGGTGGGTTACACCCCGTCACTGTCGACCGCGGTGTGGGTCGGCACCGTCAAAGGTGACCAACCGCTGGTGACAGCTTCGGGCGCACCGGTGTACGGGTCGGGCCTGCCGGCCGACATCTGGAAGGCAACCATGGACGGCGCCCTGACGGGCACCCCGAACCAGTCCTTCCCCAAGCCGAGCGCGATCGGCGGCTACGCGGGCGTGCCGGCGCCGCCGCCACCGCCGAAAGCGCCGACGCCGCCGTCGGAGACCGTCATCCAGCCCACCATCGAAGTGGCGCCGGGTATCACCATCCCGATCGGCCCGCCGACGACGGTGCCCATCGGTCCGCCGTCGTCGGTGCCCGTCGGCCCGCCGTCGTCGGGGGCGTTCGACCAACAGTCGCCGCCGGGACCGTTCGGGGCTCCGCCGCCGCCGCAACCGCCCCCGTGACCGGCGCTCACCAGCGCAGCGGCGCCGTCTCGCCGGGGCCGCTGGCCGCCGACCGCCGGAGCGCCGACGATCGCGACTGCCC
>JAQTVU010000480.1 GCA_028706695.1 Mycobacterium sp. | reverse complement strand
TACGATAGGATCGCCCGCACCGCGCACCGGAAGCCTGGGCGCACGCTCGAAGCTGCGATGGCAGGACACTAGTCGGCGACCGACATCACGGTGCCGTCCAGGATGTCGTGCTCGCTGACCGTCAGCTCGTCGATGCCGGCCCGGGCGCGCAACTCCCGCGCCAGCTCCTCGACCACGATCGCGCCCCCGCCGATCACGTCGGCGCGGCCCTGGTGCATCGGCGGCAGCGCGGCACGCTGCGATCGCGTCATCCTGATCAGCCGCTCACACACCTCCAGCAGCTCGCCGTAGCGCACCCGCGAAAGATGGATGGCCGCGGGGTCATAGCTCGTCATGCGGTGGGCGAGCGCCGACAGCGTGGTCATCGTTCCGGCCACGCCGACCCAAGTGCGCGCACGTTCGACGGGCACCACGTTCAGCGCGGCGCCGAGCCGCGCGCGCACCACCCGGCGGGCTTGACCCACCTCGAGCGCGGTCGGTGGATCCGAGTGCAGACAGCGTTCGGTCAGCCGGACACAACCGATGTCGGCCGAGTAGCTCGCCAGCACCGTGTCCGTGCCGAGCACGATCTCAGTCGAACCGCCACCGAGGTCGACGACGACGAACGGGGCTGCGGCACTGCCTAATTCGCTGACGGCCCCACGGAAGGACAGCTCGGCCTCCGCGGTGCCGGTGATCACCTCGGCCACGGTCCCGGGAGCTACGGCGCCCAGCACCTCGGCCGTCATCGCGAAGAACACCTCGCGATTGGTGGCGTCGCGAGCCGCCGACGTGGCGACCATCCGCACCCGCTGCACGCCGTGCGTCTTCAACAGCTCCGCATAGTCGGTCAGCGCGGCCCGGGTGCGGGCGATCGCGTCGGCGGCGAACTCCCCGGTCGCGTCGACGCCCTGCCCCAGCCGCACGATCCGCGTCTCGCGGTGCACATCGCGCAGTCTGCCGTCATCCACGTCGCAGATCAGCAACCGAATCGAGTTGGTACCGCAGTCAATACCGGCCGCTCTCACCGCCATTGACCGACCACCAATACCGACGACATGGCCGGCTCCGCGGCCAGCAGCGCGAGCGCCTCATCACCGAGCGGGTTCACGCCCGGCCCCTTGGCCAGCGAGTGGGCGACCAGCACGTGCAGGCACTTCACCCGGTCGGGCATGCCCCCGCCCGAGAACGCCGTCCCCAATGGCTCGATCGAATCACGTTCGGACAGATACGATTCGTGGGCCCGCCGGTAGGCGGCCGCCAATTCGGGATCTTGCCGCAACCGCTCGGTCATCTCGCGCATCAATCCCGTCGTCTCGAGCATGCTCGCCGCCGCGGTGAGCGTCGGATGCGTCAGGTAGTACAGCGTCGGAAACGGTGTGCCGTCGGGAAGCCGCGGCGCGGTCTTCACGACGCCGGGCTCACCATTGGGGCACCGGTAGGCGACCGCCAGCACGCCGCGCGGCTCGCGGCCGAGCTGACGCGCCACCGCCGCCAGGTCGGCGCGGTCAACCACCGGGGGCCGTGGGGGTCGGCGCAGCCGGCGGTCCGGGTTCCGCCGGGGGTGGTGTGCCTTGGGGCGCAGGCGTTTTCGCCGGCGGTAGGTGCGGAGCGTCGGCGATGGTGTGCCACAGCGCGGTGTACCACGGATCATTGTTCGCCGGTTTGGCAGTCGCGGACCCGGGCTGCTGAGGAGTCGCCGCCGAGGGGGGAAGCTGCACCTGGAACGGAGTGTCGCCGGGCATCACGAACCCGAGGCGCTCGCGGGCCTGTGCGGCAATGTAAGCCGGGTCGCCAAGCTTGTCCTTCTTCTGCTGGAGGTCGGCGATCTGGCGGCGCAGGGCGGCTTCGCTTGCCGCCAACTGGCTCATCTCGGTGCGTTCCGCGAAATAGGTGCGCACCGGTCCGGCGATGGTCAGGGTCAACACGCAGACCACCGCGGCCAGCACCGCTGCCCGTCGCGCGGTGAACCCCAACCGCTGATCTGACCGCTGATCCACGGATTCCGCGGCGCGCCGCTTGATGGGTTCGACAACGTGCTCGTGCAGCGCCCGGGTGGTGTTGCGGCCGGCCTGCGTCGCCGGTTGGGGCGGCTTGGCCGCGCGCCGGCGCCGAACCGAATCACCGGCCTTCCCGGGGCGCGATGCCGGGGAGCGCCGCTTCGGATCGGGCCGTTTCGACTCGGGCATTGCGGTGTCAGCCGCGTTTCCGGTTAGAAATCAAGCTACCTGGTCTCCGGAGCGAATCGGGGGAACGCCAGGTCGCCGGCGTAGCGGGCAGCGTCACCGAGTGCCTCTTCGATACGCAACAGCTGGTTGTATTTGGCGACCCGCTCGCCGCGGGCGGGGGCACCGGTCTTGATCTGCCCGCTGCCGACCGCCACCGCGAGGTCGGCGATCGTGGTGTCCTCGGTCTCCCCGCTGCGGTGGCTGATCATCGTGCGGTATCCGCTGTGGTGGGCCAGGGCGACGGCGTCGAGCGTCTCGGTCAGCGTGCCGATCTGATTCACCTTGACCAGCAATGCATTTGCGACCCCTTTCTCGATGCCCTCCTCGAGCCGCTCGGGGTTGGTGACGAAGATGTCGTCGCCGACGATCTGCACCCGGTCGCCGAGCGCCGCGGTCAGCGCCGCCCAACCGTCCCAGTCGCCCTCGAACAGCGGATCTTCCAGTGACACCAGCGGGTAGGAGTTGAGCAGGCCGCCGTAGAACTCCGTCATCTCCTCGGCGCTGCGACTGTTGCCCTCGAAGGTGTAGCCGGTTGCCTCGGCGTGGAATTCGTTGGCCGCCGCATCCAGCGCCAGCGCCACCTCGGCCCCTGGTTTCAGGCCCGCCGACTCGATGGCCCGGCAGATCAGGTCCATTGCCGCGGTGGTGCTGGCCACATCCGGGGCGAAGCCGCCCTCGTCGCCCAGGGCGGTGGACAACCTCTGACTCTTCAGCACCGCTTTCAGCGCGTGATACACCTCGGCGCCCCAGCGCAGCGCCTCGGCGAAGCTGGGCGCGCCGATCGGCGCGACCAGGAACTCCTGAATGTCGACGCCGGTGTCGGCGTGCGCGCCGCCGTTGAGGATGTTCATCATCGGCACCGGCAGAATGTGCGCGTTCGGACCGCCCAGATAGCGGAACAGGGGCAGCTCGGCGGAATCCGCCGCCGCCTTGGCCACGGCCAGCGACACCCCCAGG
>JAQTVU010000479.1 GCA_028706695.1 Mycobacterium sp. | reverse complement strand
TACATCTGCAATTCGGCCAGAACGCCGGCACCGAGGTGGTGGTGTCATGGCACACCACCGAGGCCGTCCGCAGCCCGCGGGTCATGCTGGGCACACCGGCCTCCGGCTTCGGGCGCACCGTGGCGGACGAAACCCGGACGTACCGAGACGCCAAATCCGGCACCGAAGTTCGCATCCACCACGCTCGCCTGACGAACCTGACCCCGGACACCGATTACGTGTACGCGGCCGTCCACGACGGCGCCGACCCGGTCTCGGCCACGGTGAAGACGGCACCGTCTGGGCGAACGCCGTTGCGTTTCACCAGCTTCGGCGATCAATCCACCCCGGCTTTGGGCAAGCTGCCCGACGGCCGATACGGCACCGACAACATCGGGTCGCCCGCGGCTGCCGACACCACGTTGGCGATCGAACGAATGGGCCCGCTGTTCAACCTGGTCAACGGGGACCTGTGCTATGCCAACCTCGCCCAGGATCGGGTCCGCACCTGGTCGGACTGGTTCGAGAACAACACCCGCTCGGCACGTCACCGGCCGTGGATGCCGGCGGTGGGCAACCACGAGAACGAATTAGGCAACGGCCCAGTGGGTTTCGCGGCCTACCAAGCCTACTTCGCCCTGCCCGACTCGGGCTCGAGCCCGGAGCTGCGCGGGCTGTGGTACTCCTTCACGGCCGGCTCCGTGCGGGTGATCAGCCTCAGCAACGACGACGTGTGCTTTCAGGACGGCGGCAATTTCTACGTGCACGGCTATTCGGGCGGCGCGCAGAAGCGTTGGCTCGCCAGCGAACTCGAAAACGCGCAGCGCGACCCCGACGTCGACTGGGTGGTCGTGGGCATGCACCAGACGGCGATTTCGACCGCCGACCACACCAACGGGGCAGACTTGGGCATCCGCGAGCAATGGCTGCCGTTGTTCGACCGCTTCGGCGTCGACCTGGTGGTGTGCGGACACGAACACCACTACGAACGGTCACACCCGGTGCGCGGAACGCTCGGAACCGATACCCTGACGCCCCGGCCCGTCGACACCGGCGGCGACGTCATCGACGCCACCAAGGGAACGGTGCATGTGGTCGTCGGCGGGGGCGGCACATCGCTGGCCTCCAACATGATGTTCTTCGCGCAACCGCGGTGCCGCGTGCTGACGGCGGTCGGGCCCTTCGATCCCGCGATCGGCCGTAAGGCGCCGATCTATGTGACCGAGGAGGCGCCGTGGTCGGCCTTCCGGGACCGCGAGCACCCCTACGGCTTCGTGGCGTTCGACGTCGACCCCGGCCCACCCCGCGGCAACACATCGATCAGTGCGACGCATTACGCGCTGAGCGGGCTGTTCGGCGCGGTGACGGCGGTCGAGCGGTTCACCCTGACCAAGCCGCGCGGTGACGGGTGACTCAAACCGGCGGCGGCGGAATAGATTCCGTCGCCGCCGGCGCCGGCAGCAGGTGGTGGTTGCGGCCGACCGGGATGAAGCCACCTCCCGGTGGCGCGGCGTGCAGAAGGGCCGGCGTCGACCCGGCCAGCCGACTCCTCAGGTTCCGTTGAAGCGGAACATTTTTCGGCCATCGCAATAACAATCGTCGGTACCTGCTTCAGCGCGGCGTGGGCCTTTGGACCCTAGGAAAGGCCTCACCTGAGATGTTTCGATCGCTGCACCGTACGGT
This sequence comes from Mycobacterium sp., assembly GCA_028706695.1. GTDB lineage: Bacteria > Actinomycetota > Actinomycetes > Mycobacteriales > Mycobacteriaceae > Mycobacterium. Next base: position 1,508 of record JAQTVU010000479.1, on the reverse strand, counting down.
CGAGGAGGCCGGGAATTGGTTTGATGGCGACGATTGAGTCACGCGGACGTGACCCGGCCCCGCCAATCGAACAAACCGGCACTCGACCCGCAGGGTTCAACGCGCAAGCCATGGCGATCGGCTGCATCACCGTCGTCGAACGGAGGGACTCATGAGCACCGGCGTCCGCCACGTGACAGTTTTGGGAGCTGGTGTTTTGGGCTCCCAGATCGCCTTCCAGTCGGCGTTCAAGGGCTTCAGCGTCGTCTCCTACGATATCGACGACGACGCGCTGGAAGGCGCTCAGAAACGCTACGACACGCTGGCGGCCACCTACGTCGCACAGGTTCCCGACGCCACGGAGGGAGCGGCGGCCGCGGCGCTGAAACGGATCACCCTGACCTCGGATCTCGCCGAAGCCGTAGCCGACGCCGACCTGGTCATCGAGGCGGTCCCCGAAGTCCTCGCGCTGAAGCGCGAGATCTATCAGAAGCTCGCCGCGCTGGCACCGTCGAAGGCGATCTTCGCCACCAATTCCTCGACACTGCTGCCCAGTGACCTCAAAGACGCCACGGGCCGCCCCGACCGATTCCTGGCGTTGCACTTCGCCAACCGGGTCTGGCAGTTCAACACCGCGGAAATCATGGGCACCGCCGACACCGCCCCCGAAGTCGTTGCGCACGTCGTCGACTTCGCCAAGGCCATCGGCATGGTGCCCATCACATTGCACAAGGAGAAAGCGGGGTATGTGCTCAACTCGCTGCTGGTGCCGTTCCTGAACGCGGCGGCCGAACTGGTCTTCGGCGGCTACGCCGACCCGCCGGACATCGACAGCACCTGGCGCATCGCCACCGGCGCGCCGCTGGGCCCGTTTCAGATGCTCGACATCATCGGCCTCAGCACCCCCTACAACATCATGGCCCACGGCGACGCCGAATCCCAGAAGATCGCCGCCTGGCTCAAGGACAACTACCTCGACAAGGGCAAACTCGGCCTCGCTGCCGGCGAGGGCTTCTACACGTACAAGTAATGCGACGGCAGGGAAAACGTCATGTACTACAGCAGCGGCAACTACGAGGCCTTCGCCTGTCCGCGCAAACCTGCGGGCGTCGACACCAAGACCGCCTGGCTGATCGGCGCCGGCCTGGCGTCGATGTCGGCGGCGGCGTTCATGATCCGCGATGCTCAGCTGCCCGGTGCCAAAATCACCATCCTGGAACGCCTCGCGCTGCCCGGCGGGGCGCTCGACGGCATCGAAGAACCCAAGCGGGGCTTTGTCATTCGCGGTGGCCGCGAGATGGAAGACCACATGGAATGCCTGTGGGACCTGTTTCGGTCCATACCGTCCATCGAGGTCGAGGGTGCCAGCGTGCTCGACGAGTTCTACTGGCTCAACAAGGACGGCTCTTCTGCCATAGTCGTGGGTCTGTGATCTGGGGTTTTGGGCGCAACACCGTGTCCTGCTTACGTTTTGGACTGTTACAGGGTTCAAGACGAAGGAGGGTGTACGGCGTTGCGCAAATCCAGGG
>JAQTVU010000478.1 GCA_028706695.1 Mycobacterium sp. | reverse complement strand
CCTCACCGAGGGGATCGGCGGACCGCAAGATGCCGAGGTGTTGTTCACCCCGCAGGACGTGCTGGACGACCTTGCCGGGATGACCGGACTTGTGGTGCAGAAAGCCGAAAAAGTCCGGCGGCCCGTGCGCGACGCCGAGCGCGACGCCATCGATGCGTTGGTGCGGCTGCGACGCGAGACACCCACTGCAGAGAGCCTCGGATGACGCCCCGCCGCTCGTCGGCGAGCCGGCAGCCGAGGGTGACCGGCCACACGTCGGGGTGGACCCGGTGCATGTGACGGCCCCGCTGTGGGTGGGGTTTCTCATTGGGCTTGCGTTCGGTGTGCCGGCCGAGCTGTGGGGCATCGGCAACCCCGAGACCATCATTCGCACGGCAAGACTGGTGGACCGACTGCTGATGGGATGTTTTGCCTACGTGACGGCGGTCGGCGCGGTACTTCTCTACGGCCTTTACGCACTTGGTGTTTCAATGCATTTCTCGCCCAAGCCGCTCTACATTTTCGGGGTGACCTTGGGCGGGTTATTGTTCGGGATAGGCGCGGCCGTCGGCGGCTACTTCCCCGGCACCGAGTGGATCGCACTGGGCGAGGCCCGCCGCGACGCGCTTTATGCGATCCCGGGCGGGCTGCTCGGCGCCGCCGCTTGGACCATTCTCTACCAGACACCGGTGGGGCGGTGGCTGGTCACCACCGCCGACTACGGCAACCTGGTGGTCACCGGGGACATCACCCGCATCCATCCCGTCGCGACGCTGGCCGCCGCGGTTTGCTATGCCGCGGTGGCGCTCAGCGCGCTGTATTTCCTGCCCCGCTACAAGGGCGGCAAACACAGTTGTTTTCGGCATTTGGGCCACTGTGCACCCGACGACCACGACCGCGCGATGGCGCGCGACACCGCGGCATACCTGGCCGAAGGGGCCGTCGATCCGATCGGTCCGCCAACGTTCTCCCGGTTTCAGCGTCTGGCCGGTCGCGAGGTGCCCGCCGGCAACTTCTACGGGAAACCCATCGGCGTCGTCGGCTTCATCGTGGCCGTGGTGGTCGTGTCGGCGATATTCCTGCATCAGATATTCGGTCAGTCGACGACCTACTCGTGGCTGGTCGGGAAGCTCTTCCTGACGGATTTCAGCTACACCGAAAAGGTATCGGCGAGCATCGGTTGGGAACCGTTCACCGACGTCGGGTTACTTTTCGGCGGACTCGTCTCGGCGGTTTTCATCAGCCGCCGCTTCACCGCCTTTCACCCGGTGATCCCGCCGTCATGGCGAAACAGATTCGGCCACAGCATGTTCAAACGCGCCGTCGGCAGCTTCGGCGGTTCCTTTCTGGTGCTGTTCGGCGCCCGGATGGCCGACGGCTGCACCAGCGGCCACACGCTGAGCGGAGGAGTCCAGTTGGCGGCAAGCGCATGGTTGTTCACCGCCGCGATGGTAGTAGCGCTGCTGGTGACGGCCCGGCTGCTGTACCGGGACGCGAGTTGGCTGACTTATCCGACCGGCTCGGTCTCCGCCAAACCGACGATCGACGCGACCTGATGACGACGCGCGCTGCCCTGCTGTCAGCTATCGTTGCGGGGTCATTCGCCGCCATGACCGCCCTTGGCGCACTGCTCACCCACGGACAGGCCGAAAAGCCACTGACGCTCGGTGACGTGCTGATCCCCGCGGCCATCCCGGTGCTGCTGGTCGTCGCGATGACCGTTGCCGGCCGCAAGCGCCGGTCAGGGAACCGAGTCCAATAGGGGTCGACGGCGCCCCGGGCCGCGCCGAGCGGTCCCCGGGCATTGTGGATATGCCGACCGGCCAGCGGTTGGCGCCGATACAGCAAGACCGGCTCGCTGCTGAACAGCCGACCGCTGCCGGGGCGAGAGATGTTGCGGCGCAGCGATGATCACCGGCCGCACCGACTCGCGCGCCCCGATGACGAGCGGCGGGTCGCGCGCTGCAGCCAGGTCCTGCTCCGCAGGAATGTCTCCTGCACCAGGTTCCTCGGCGTCATGCGCGGGTTGGCCCACCCGAATGAGACCGCCCACGTTCCCCGGCCATGGTGGGACCCGATGAGCCATTACGCTGCCGGTAATGACCACCATCCGCACTGAACGGAATTTCGACGGCGTCGGCGGCGTGCGCATCGTCTGCGACGTCTGGACGCCGCGAACTCCGCCGCGAGCGGTGGTGGTGCTGTCCCACGGCCTGGGCGAGCACGCACGTCGCTACGACCACGTCGCGCAGCGTTTCGGTGACGCCGGTCTGGTCACCTACGTGCTGGATCACCGCGGGCACGGCCGCTCGGGCGGCAAGCGGGTGCTGGTGCGCGACATCTCCGAGTACACCGCCGACTTCGCCACCCTGGTGCGCATCGCCACCCGCGAGCACCCCGGCCTCAAATGCGTCGTGCTCGGGCACAGTATGGGCGGTGCGATCGTGTTCGCCTACGGCGTCGAACGCCCGGACGATTACGACCTGATGGTGCTGTCGGGGCCGGCGGTGGCGGCCCAGGACCAGGTATCGCGGATGCGGGCGCTGGCCGCCAAGGTGCTCGGCGTGGTGGCGCCCGGGCTGCCGGTGCAGGAACTCGACATCAACGCCATCTCCCGCGACCCGGCGGTGGTCGCCGCCTACAACGACGACCCGCTGGTCTACCACGGGCGGATGCCCGCCGGGATCGGCCGCGCGCTGCTGCAGGTGGGCGAGACCATGCCGCGGCGGGCACCGGCGCTGACCGCTCCGCTGCTGGTGGTGCACGGTTCCGCCGACCGGCTCATCCCCGTTGCCGGCGCGCGTCGCCTGGTCGATTGCGTAGGAGCCACCGACGTTCAGTTGAAGGTCTATCCCGGGCTTTACCACGAGGTGTTCAACGAGCCGGAGCACGAGCAGGTGCTCAACGATGTTGTGTCGTGGATAACCGCGCGGCTGTGAAAGACGTGTCGTACCGCTGCCGTAACTTGGCGCTATGAGCGACGACAAAATGCTGGCGCGCATCGCCGCGCTACTGCGTCAGGCTGAGGGCACTGACAATCCCCATGAGGCCGATGCGTTCATGGGGGCCGCGCAACGGCTGGCGACGGCGGGCTCCATCGATTTGGCGGTGGCGCGGGCCCACAGCGCCGAACGTTCGCCGGCGCAGGCGCCGACCCAGCGCACCATCACCATCGGGACGGCGGGCACGAGGG
>JAQTVU010000477.1 GCA_028706695.1 Mycobacterium sp. | reverse complement strand
GCTCGACCTCGATGCCCTCATCGGTGGTTTCGAGCCGCTGTTCCGGGCGCTCGACCCGGAGAAGGTCAACACGATCGCCTCGACCATCATCACGGTGTTCCAGGGTCAGGGCGGCACCATCAACGACATCCTCGACCACACCGCGCAGCTGACCGCGCGACTCGGCGAACGAGACCAGGCGATCGGCGAGGTGGTCAAGAACCTCAACATCGTGCTGGACACCGCGGTGCGGCACCGCGAGGCGTTCGACCAGAGCATCGACAACCTCGAGGTGCTGATCACCGGGCTGAAGGACCACCGTGAGCAGGTGGCGGGCGGCACCGCACACATCAGCGACGCCGCCGGGACGGTGGCCGACCTGCTGGCCGAAGACCGTGGACTGCTCCACAAGACGGTCAACTACCTCGACGCCGTCCAGCAGCCGCTCATCGACCAGCGCCAGGCGCTGGACGACTATCTGCACAAGCTCCCGACCGCGCTGAACCTGATCGGGCGCAGCATCGGCGCCTACGGGGACTTCGTGAACTTCTACGCCTGTGACATCTCGATCAAGATCAACGGGCTGCAGCCCGGCGGCCCCGTCCGCACGGTCCGGCTCTTCCAGCAGCCGACGGGCAGGTGCACCCCGCAATGAGAAGCCTGGAACCGGCCAACCGGCCCCGCATCGGCCTGATGGGCATCCTGGTCACGCTGCTCGTCATCGGCGTGGGCCAGGGCTTCACCAGCGTCCCCATGCTGTTCGCCACGCCGCACTATTACGGGCAGTTCACCGACTCCGGCGGCATCCACACCGGCGACAAGGTCCGCATCGCCGGCATGGACGTCGGCAAGGTCGAGGGCCTCAAGATCGACGGCGACCACATCTTGCTGAAGTTCTCAATCGGCACCCACAAGATCGGCACCAAGAGCCGGTTGGCGATCAAGACGGACACCATCCTCGGCAAGAAGATCCTGGAGGTCAAGGCCGACGGGAACCAGCCGCTGCGGCCGGGGGCGACGTTGCCGCTGGGGCAGAGCACCAGCCCGTACCAGATCTACGACGCATTCTTCGACGTCTCCAAGGCCGCATCGGGCTGGGACATCGACACCGTCAAGCAGTCGCTGCACGTGCTGTCGCAGACCATCGACCAGACCTACCCGCACCTGAGCGCCGCACTCGAGGGCGTGTCGAAGTTCTCCGACACGATCGGCAAACGCGACGAGCAGATCAAGCACCTGCTGGCGCAGGCCAACCAGGTGGCCCGGGTGCTGGGTGACCGCAGCGACCAGGTCGACCGGCTGCTGGTCAACGCCAAGATGCTGCTGGCCGCCTTCAACGAACGCGGCCAGGCCATCAACGCGCTGCTGGGCAACATCGCCGCAGTGTCCGAGCAGCTGCAGGGCCTGATCAACGACAACCCGAACCTCAACCACGTGCTCGAGCAGCTGCGCCAGGTCAGCGACATCCTGGTGCAGCGCAAAGACGACATGGCCCTGGGGCTCGTCGACGTCGGCAAGTTCTATCCGGCGCTGGGCGAGACGATCGCGTCGGGTCCGTACTTCAAAATCTTGCTGTCCAACCTGATTCCCTACCAGGTGCTGCAGCCGTGGGTCGACGCGGCGTTCAAGAAGCGCGGCATCGATCCGGAGAATTTCTGGCGCAGCGCCGGGTTGCCCGAGTTGCGGTGGCCCGACCCGAACGGCACCCGGTTCCCCAACGGCGCGCCACCGCCGGCGCCGCCGGTGCTCGAGGGCACCCCCGAGCACCCGGGACCGGCCGTTCCGCCCGGGTCGCCCTGCTCCTACACGCCGGCGAATCCCGGCGGCAATGTCACCGTCGGGGACGAAGGGCTGCCGCGGCCATGGAATCCGCTGCCGTGCGCGGTTCCGGGCAGCGGCCCGTTCGGCGGCCCCAGCTTCCCCGCGCCGGTGGACGTCCTGACCTCGCCGCCCAACCCCAACGGCCTGCCGCCGACGCCGGGCATCCCGATCGCGGGCCGGCCCGGTGAGCCGCCGCCGGACGTCCCCGGCACACCCGTGCCGTTGCCGACCCAGGCGCCGCCTGGTGCGCGCACCGAGAATCTCGAGCCGGCCGGCCCCACCCCGCCGCCGTCGACGTTCGCGCCGGGACTGCCGCCGGGTCCACCGGCGCCGCCCGGGCCCGGTGAGCAGCTACCGGCGCCCTTCATCACCCCGGGCGGAACGGGAGGAACCGGTGCAGCGGGAGGGGGCAGCCAGAATTGAGCATCGTCTTTGACATCCGGCACCTGCAGCTGCCCAAGGTGACGCGGGCGTCGGTGATCATCGGATCACTGGTGGTGGTGTTGGCGCTGGTCGCCGGCTACGTGGGCTGGCGGCTGTATCAGAAGCTGACCAACAACACCGTCGTCGCCTACTTCCCGGAGGCCAACGCCCTTTACCCGGGTGACAAGGTCCAGATCATGGGGCTGCAGGTGGGGGCGATCGACGAGATCCAGCCGGCCGGCGACAAGATGAAGGTCACCTTCCACTACGCGAACAAGTACAAGGTCCCGGCCAACGCCATGGCGGTGATCCTCAATCCGACCCTGGTGGCCTCGCGGGCCATCCAGCTCGAGCCGGCCTACAAGGGCGGCCCGGCGCTGCCCGACAACGCGGTGATCCCCGAGGAGCGCACCCAGGTTCCGGTGGAGTGGGACCAGCTGCGCAACAGCATCACCAACATCGTGTCCAAACTGGGCCCCACCAAAGAGCAGCCGACGGGCCCGTTCGGTGAGGTGATCACCTCCTACGCCAACGGGCTGGCGGGCAAGGGCAAGCAGATCAACACCACGCTCAACAGCCTCTCGCAGGCGTTGACGGCGCTCAACGAGGGTCGTGGCGACTTCTTCGCGGTGGTGCGCAGCCTGGCGCTGTTCGTCAACGCGCTGCACCAAGACGATCAGCAGTTCGTTGCGCTGAACCAGAACCTGGCCGATTTCACCACCCGGCTCGCCCGCTCCGACGGCGCGCTGGCCGGCGCGCTGCAGCAATTCGACAGCCTGCTGGCCACCATGCGCCCGTTCCTGGATAAGAACCGCCGGGTGCTGGTGCAAGACGTCGACAATCTGGAGACCGTGACCAACACCCTGCTGCAGCCGGAGCCGCTCAACGGGCTGGAGACCGCCCTACACGTCGCCCCGACGGAGGCGGCCAACCTCAACCAGATCTATCACCCCTCGCACGGCTCG
>JAQTVU010000476.1 GCA_028706695.1 Mycobacterium sp. | reverse complement strand
CTGCCCAGGACTGAAGCCGCGCGTCATCTGCTCGAGGCGTAGCTTCTCCAGCTCGACCGGGTCGACGGCACGGGTGACCACCAGGTAGTCGCGCAGCGCCGTGCTGTGCCGGGCCTCCTCGGCGGTCCACCGGTTCACCCATTGCCCCCACGGGCCGTCCATGGTGAAGTTCATCGCGATCTCGCGGTGGTACGACGGCAGATTGTCCTCGGTCAGCAGGTTCTGCACTATCGCCACCTGAGCCACGTCGGGAAGCCGGCTCTGCCCGGGTTCCCAGTCCTGGCCGTCGAGCGCATAGAAGTTCTTGCCGTCCGACCATGGGATGTAGTCGTGCGGATTCCATTCCTGGAACAGCGACAGGTGACGGTTGAGCAGTCGCTCAACCACCGGCTCGAGTTCGTGGAGCAGCTGCGGGTTGGTCAAGCCCTCCGACACGGGGTCCTCCCGGTTATGTGTTGCGATGGGTAACACGCAATGTATCTGTGTACTACGGTTACATCAAGCCAGACACGCGACAACGCCAACTAGGGCCGAAAGTCCCTAAAGCGCGCCGCACCGACCAAACGTTATTGGCGCGCAATCAGATACGGCGCGAGCGTGGAGAGCTTTTCGCAGGTCTCCTCGAATTCGCGCTCGGGTTGCGACTCCTCGATGATCCCGGCGCCGGCCCGCAACCAGGTCTTCCCGTCGCATTCGTAGGCCGCTCGCAGCGTCAACGCCGCATCCAGCCCGCCCTCCGCTGAAACCATCACCACCGCACCGGAATATGGGCCGCGGGGGGCTTCGTCCAGACGCAGGATGGCCTCGACACCGGCCGCTTTCGGGATGCCCGACACGGTGATCGCCGGAAAGAGGGCCTCCAGCGCGTCCATCCGGTCGCTGGACGGGTCCAGCCGCGCGGTGATGGTGGAGCCGAGATGCTGCACGCTACCCCGCTCCCGCACCGTCATGAAGTCCCTGACGGCCACGGTTCCCGGCACGGCCACCTCGGTGATCTCCCGCAGCGAGCTGCGCACCGAAATGGCGTGCTCGACAATCTCTTTGGAATCCGACTCCAATTCGCGGCGAGCTTGACGGTCACGCGCCTCGCCACGGCCGAGCGCGCGGGTGCCGGCCAACGGCTCGGTGACCACCACCCCGTCCCGGCCGACGGCGGCCACCAACTCAGGGCTGTAGCCGACGGCACGAATCCCGCCCAGCCGCAACAGGAACGACCGCACCGGGGTGTTGTGTTTGCGGCCCAGCCGATAGGTGGCAGGAAAGTCCAGCGCGAACGGCACTTCGACACGGCGGGACAGGATCACCTTGCGATAGCGGCCGGCGCCGATCTCCCCGACGGCCACCGCAACACGATCGCGGTAGCCGGACGGGTCGGTGGTCACCTCGACCGTGCGGGGGCCGGCCACGTCGGGAATGCCGCGGCGCAGCAACCCCACGACGGCGTCCCGGTGGCCGGCCGGCGCGTCGACCAGGCGGACGTCCTGCCCAGTCACCACGATGCGGGTGCGCGGCCAGAACACTCGGGCCAGCGGGGTGCGGGGCGGCAGCCGCCGCTGCAGGCCGTAGCGGTACACCCCGAATTCGAATGCCAGCCAGCCAAACACCTGGTCGGTCTCCAGCAGCAACCGGTCGATGGCCTCGCCCAGCACGGGCCCGGGTAGCCCGGACCATCCTTGGCGCCGGGTCCGGCCATCGCGCGTCACGCGCAGTTCGTCGCTGTCCAACTCGACCATCGCCCGCACCCCGTCGGCCAGCACCCATTGGCCTGCCCGTTCGTAAAGCAGGTATTGCCCGCCGGCGCGCTCCGGGAGCACCCCGGCCAGCTCGGCCGCCAAGTCGGCCGGGTCGATGTGCGCGGGCAGGCCAATGGGTGCTGACGTGCGGTCGGCGGAACTCGTTTCGACGCTGGCTCCGCTCACGGCTAGTAAATTTAGCCTAACCTATCCACACTCGTCGAATGCTCCCGCTTTTCCGGCGCCCGATGGTCGCCGCTCAGGGGTGCCGTCGATGGAGAAGAGGCCCTTTGGCAAGGACTGTAGGGCGGCTCCCCTGAGCCTCTCTGAGCTCAGAGCGCCGCTCACACAGCAAACTCCGAGGGAATTCACGCCGAAGGGACACTCGCCGCGGGCCACTTGCGATGCGGCCGACAGCGTCCCGACCTCGACTTTTGGGTAGCGAAAGCGCTTTGGCACCGCGGCGGCGAGACAGTGCATCCGCGCGCAGGCCGCGAGTGGCGATTTGGCGGCCACCGGGTTAGATTTCACCACGATCGTCGGGATCTTCATGGTTTGGTCACTTGCGGATGGTGCTTCTCTGATCACCAGATGATCACCGGATCGTTCAAGCGGAGGCGTCATGCTGCAAGAGTTCTGGCACAACTTCACCCACAACCTGTTCAAGCCACTTCTGTTGTTCTTCTACTTCGGTTTTCTCATCCCCATCCTGCGGGTGCGATTCGAATTCCCGTACGTGATCTACCAGGGCCTGACCATGTACCTGTTGCTGGCCATCGGCTGGCACGGAGGTGAAGAGCTCGCCCAGATCAGCGCCTCCAGCATCGGGGTGATCGTGGGATTCATGGCGCTGGGCTTCGCCCTGAACTTCGCCATCGGCGGCCTGGCCTATGTGCTGCTGAATCTTCTGAGCTCCATGCGGCGCGTCGACAGGGCGACGGTCGCCGGCTACTACGGGTCGGACTCGGCCGGGACCTTTGCCACTTGCGTGGCCGTGCTGACCGCTACCGGCATCGCCTTCAACGCGTATATGCCCGTCATGCTGGCGGTGATGGAGATTCCCGGCTGCCTGGTGGCGCTGTATCTGGTGGCGCGCCTGCGGCACCGCGGGATGGACACGGCCGGCTACATGGCCGACGAGCGTGGCTACACCGCGCCGGTCAAGCTCAGCGTCGGCCCCGGCACCCCGGCCCGCCCGCCCGAGGGCCAGAGCCTGGAGGCCGAGCACGAACGTGCCGTCGAGCGGGAGATAGAGTTCTCGTTGGAGAAGTCGGATCACCCCGAGGACTTCGACCTCTCTGAATCCTTGCCGGCGCAGAAGCCGTCGTTGTTCTCCCGGCAGCTCTTTCAGGAGGTCTTCCTCAACCCGGGTCTGGTGCTGCTCATGGGCGGCATCATCATCGGCCTCGTCAGTGGGCTGCAGGGCCAAAAGGTCGTCCAAGACGACGACAAGTTCTTC
>JAQTVU010000475.1 GCA_028706695.1 Mycobacterium sp. | reverse complement strand
CCGACAACCGAATTCACCTGAGCTAAGAACCACTCACGACCACGCGAACACCACCCAATAGCCCAACCGGCCAACCAGCGCCCCCACAATGGCCGTTCGACACCAGCCACCTAGGGGCGGGCTGGGCCCGGTTAGGCCACGACATCGATGGGATCGCCCACGTTGACAGTGTTGAAGTACCAGGCGGCGTTGTCGGGGCTCAGGTTGATGCAGCCATGACTGACGTTGGCGTAGCCCTGCGAGTTCACCGACCAGGGGGCGGAATGAACGTAGACGCCGCTCCAAGTGACGCGGACCGCGTACTGGGCGGTGATCTTGTAGCCCTCCGGTGAACTCAGCGGGATGCCGATGGTGCGCGAGTCCATGACCACGGTCCGCTGCTTTTCCAGCGCCGTGAAGTGGCCGATCGGGGTCGGGCGGCTGGGTTTGCCCATGGACGCCGGCATGGTGCGCAGCACCTCCCCATTACGGCTGACGGTGAAGGTATGCGCGGAGATGCTTGCCACAGCGTGCACCGCGTCGCCGACGTCAAACCCCGACGTCAGGGCCTGCACTGCCACCGACACGTGGCTGTGGGCCGGCCAGTAGCGGTCTGGAACCCACTGCACGAGGTTGTTCTCGAGCCACTCGAAACGGCCGGGCACATGGGCGGGCGCGGTCACCCGGATGGCCCGCTGCGCGGCGGCCCGGTCGCCCACCGGCGCGGCGAATCTCACCACGATCGGGTGCGCGACGCCCACCACCGCGCCGTCAGCAGGCAAAACCGCGGCAACGCCGGGAACCGGTAGGGGTACCGGGACGGCGGCCATGCCGCGGGTGCCAGACCCCACCAGAGCCAGCACCGCGATCGCAACCATAACCGACAGGTAACGAACCCACCGACGCATAGCGTCCGCCCTCCGAGATGGTGCGATCGACACGACACTATTGTAGTTACCGTCTACCCCATCCCGGATTTAGCAAACGATAGCCTCGATTTAGCAAACGATGCGAACCGTTGTGCCGCAATACCGATCCGCTCACCGGTTAGGCTCGATCCCATTACGGCCCGGATGCCACCGGCCGGGGCCGCCGCACCGCGCGCCGTTCCGCGATTGGCCGGCTGGAGCGTGTTCTGCCAGAACGGGTATGGCCGCAGCCGCGTGAAAGCCGATGCGGTACAGGGTTTGTCCGGCGCGCCGGCGAGGCGTTAGCCTAGCCAACCGATGGGCCAAGGAGACGCGGGTGCTTTTCCGACAACTGGAGTACTTCGTCGCGGTCGCCCGGGAGCGTCACTTCGCCAGGGCGGCCGAGAAGTGCCACGTCTCACAGCCCGCGCTGTCGGCCGCGATCGCCAAACTGGAGCGCGAGTTGAACGTCACGCTGATCAACCGCGGGCACAGCTTCGAGGGACTCACCCCGGAAGGCGAACGGCTGGTCGTCTGGGCCAAGCGGATTCTGGCCGAACACGACGCCTTCAAGGCGGAGGTGCAGGCCGTGCGGTCGGGCATCACCGGAACGCTGCGGCTGGGCACCGTGCCCACCGCCTCCACCACGGCGTCGCTGTTGCTTTCCGCGTTCTGCTCGGCGCACCCGCTGGCCAAGGTTCAGGTCCTGTCCCGACTGGCGGCCAGCGAATTATACCGGCGCGTGCGCGAGTTCGAGTTGGATGCGGCGATCGTCCACGCCGCGCCCGACGATGTTCACGACGTGGAACTGGTGCCGCTCTACGAGGAGCGCTACGTGTTGCTGTCGTCGGCGGACATGCTTCCGCCCGGCGCATCGACGCTGACGTGGCCGGAGGCCGCGCAGTTGCCACTGGCGTTGCTCGTGCCGGAGATGCGGGACCGCCAGATCATCGACGCGGCGTTCGCCGGGCACGCCATCGCCGTCACCCCGCAGGTCGAGACGGATTCCGTGGCTTCGTTGCTCGCGCAGGTCGCCACGGGTGACTGGGCGTGCATCGTCCCGCACACCTGGCTGTGGACCTCGCCGCTGCGCGCGGGAATTTGCGCGGTGGAGATGGCCGATCCGGCACTCAGGGCCGAGATCGCGCTGGCCACCAACTGCGCCGGGCCGGGTTCGCCTCTTTCGCGCGCACTCGCCGCCACCGCGCGGGGGCTGGCGCTCAAGGACTTCTTCGACGCTCAGCTGGCGGGGATCACGCGTCGGCGCTGACCGCGGCCGGCGCCGGTGTGGCCGCGCGGGTCGGGTTGAGCTTCGCCAGATGCCCGCTTTCGACGCCGGCCGCCGGGTCGAGTTCGCAGTCGATGAGCGACGGTCCCTTCGAGGCGATCGCCTCGGCCAGCGCCGCCCGCAGCTCGTCGGGCGTGGTGACGTGATAGCCCTTGCCGCCGAAAGCCTGTGCGATCAGCTCGTGGTGCGCCCGGGCGTTGAGCACGGTGGGCGCGGGGTGTTCGCCGGCCGGCGGTTCGTCGCCGCGGTAGACGCCGCCGTTGTTGAGGATGACGACGGTGATCGGGAGCCGGTAACGGCAGATGGTTTCGACCTCCATGCCGGAGAAGCCGAACGCGCTGTCGCCCTCGATGGCGACCACCGGCTTGCCGCCCGCTACCGCCGCCGCGATGGCGTATCCCATTCCGATGCCCATGACGCCCCAGGTTCCGGTGTCCAGGCGGCGCCGGGGCAGTTGCATGTCGATGACGTTGCGGGTCAGATCAAGCGCGTTGGCCCCCTCGTTGACCACGTACACGTCCGGGTTTTCTCGCAACACACCGCGAATCGCCGCCAACGCATTGTAAAACCGCATAGGGTGCGGGTTTTCGGCAAGCCGCTGCCGCATCGTGGCGTCGTTGCGTGCCTTGCGGTCGGCCAGCTCGGCAAGCCATTCGCGGCGCGCGGCGATCGGCCGCGCGGCCACGCCCTCGCACAGCGCTGACATCGCCGAGCCGATGTCGCCGGCCAGCGGCGCTGCGATCGGCTGGTTGCTGTCGAACTCCGAAGCCGCGACATCGACCTGAACGAACTTGGCGTCGGCGCGCCATTGTGGCGAATTACCATGGCCCAGCAGCCAATTCAGCCGCGCACCGATCAGCAGGATGGCGTCCGCGCGGGCCACGGCCAGGGAACGCGCCGTCGCCACCGACTGCGGATGTGAGTCTGGCAGCAGCCCTTTGGCCATCGACATCGGCAGGAATGGGATCCCGGTGACCTCCACGAACTTCCGGATCGCATCGTCGGCTTGGGCATACGCCGCGCCCT
>JAQTVU010000474.1 GCA_028706695.1 Mycobacterium sp. | reverse complement strand
GATCGCCACGCTGATGCGCGCCGCGCAACGCGATATCGCCGAGCGGCAACGGTTCTCGGCGCGGGTGGTCTCGAGCATGGCCGGTTCGCGCGCCACCGCGGCGATACTGGCTGGCCTGCCGGTGCTGGGTGTGCTGCTCGGTCAGCTGATCGGCGCGCGGCCGCTGGACTTTTTGCTGGGCGGACACGCCGGCGGCTGGCTGCTGGTCGCCGGCTCAACGCTGACCTGCGCCGGCCTATTGTGGTCGGACCGTATCACCGACCGGCTCTTGTCATGATCACCGCGGCGGTGTTGCTGGCCGTGGCACTGTGGATAGGACCGTGCTCCTCGCGAGTCCGGGCGCGCGCCGGGATCCCGGCGCGCCGGCCGTGGCGGGGCCCGCTTCCAGGCGCCGCGGCTGATGCCGACCCGCTGGCGGTGGCGTCCAGCCTGGATGTACTGGCGGTATGCCTGGCGGCGGGCATGGCGGTGCCGACGGCCGCGGCCGCGGCCGCGCACTCCGCGCCACCGCAGCTGGCCCGCGTATTGCGTCGGGGTGCGGATCTGCTGGCCCTGGGCGCCGATCCGGCCGTGGCCTGGTCCGTTGCCCCGCATCAGCCCGCCGCCGACGCGCAAACGGAGGCTCTGTTGCGGCTGGCGCGGCGTTCGGCGTCCTCAGGTGCGGCGCTGGCCGGTGGAGTCACCGAATTGGCCGACCAGTGCCGCCATGACGCCGTCCATGCCGCCGCCGCAGCCGCCGAGCGGGCCGGGGTCCTGATCGCCGGGCCGCTGGGGCTGTGCTTCCTCCCGGCGTTCTTCTGCCTGGGCATCGTACCCGTGGTAGCCGGCCTGGCCGGGGACGTCTTGCGGTCAGGACTGCTGTGAAGGGCAAGCAAAGAAGGGAAAACACTGGTGATCAGCATGTTTCGGATATTCCTGGCGCGCCTGGCGGTCGTGGCGGCCGACGAGTCGGGGATGTCCACCGTCGAGTACGCAATCGGCACTATTGCCGCCGCCGCGTTCGGCGCGATCCTCTACACCGTAGTCACAGGCGATTCCATCGTGTCGGCGTTGACCAATATCATCGGTCGCGCGCTGAACACCAAAGTCTAGCCGGTTCCGCGGGTGCGAGCACCGTTGAGGCGGCATTGGCGATCGCCGCTCTGGTCGTCGTGTTGGTACTGTGCCTGGCCGGCATCGCCGCGTTGTCGATGCAGGTGCGCTGCATCGATGCGGCGCGCGAAGCGGCCCGGCTGGCCGCGCGCGGTGACCGGCATTCGGCGCTGGACGTCGCTCGCCGCATCGCTCCGGCCGGTGCCCGCATCCAGGTGCATCGGGACGGGGACTTCGTGGTGGCCACGGTCGTCGCCCACTCGAAGGTGTTGCCCACGTTGGATATCGCGGCCAGGTCCGTCTCGGCGGCGGAGCCGTCGGGGTGATCGCGGTTCGGCCACGGTAGTCGGCGCCGCCACGGTGGCGGTGCTGCTATGTATCACGGGCGCGGGTGCCTACCTGGGTTCGGCGGTGGTGGCGCGGCACCGGGCGCAGGCCGCGGCCGACCTGGCCGCGCTGGCCGGTGCGGCGCGGCTCCCATCTGGGACGGGGCCGGCCTGCGCACGCGCGACGGCGGTGGCCCGCGAGACGTGGGTCGCCGATGCCCAATGCAACGTACAGGGTCTTGACGTCGTCGTCACCGTTGCGGTGCCGGTCGCCTTCTCCGGCATGGCACGCGCGGCGGCACGGGCGGGGCCGGCGGGCATGGTGCACCGGCTGGACATGGATTAGTGGGTTTCGGCGGTCCCGCGGCAGCGAGTTCGTCGTCGCGGGCAGTCGCAGCGACACCAGCCCGGTGAGAATGTCCGGTTCGAATTCGACCCGGTTGACGGTGGCGTGCACGGGCACACCCTTGTGCCACCACGGCGCATAGGTCATGCGGGTGATTTCAACGGTTCCGCGGCGCCGGTTTCGGCATACGGCCGAGGAGGTCCCCCGGTGCGTTATCCGGCGCCGGCCCGCACGGGCGCGCGCGCCGCACCACAGCGAATGCCGTCGCCCCCACAGGTTGCGGCCCGTGGCGCCGCCGCGGTTCAGCCACCAAACGAAGCCGCGGTCGCAGGTCGTCGGTCGATTAGCTGATCAGCGTTTGCACGTGCCT
Source organism: Mycobacterium sp. (assembly GCA_028706695.1). GTDB lineage: Bacteria > Actinomycetota > Actinomycetes > Mycobacteriales > Mycobacteriaceae > Mycobacterium. The sequence continues at coordinate 1,067 of JAQTVU010000474.1, read as the reverse complement.
TGCCGCCTTGGTATTTTCCTGCTGCGCCTGGCGTGATCAGGACTGGGAACGGCCTGCGGCGTCCGACCGTTCGTCTCGCCGGGCGATGGCATGCCGGCATTTCTTCAGCAAATAGGAAATGCACACTGTGGGCAGCCGTCGCGAGGCTAATCCGCGGAGGTCGACCGTCGAGGGGTCGGTCGTCATCTAGCGGATTGCCCAATTCAGCGGCGGGGTCGTTCGTCGCGCAATTTCGCCAGCACCAGGCGAAGCACCAAGACCGCACCGGACTTGTCGAGCGGATCGTTGCCAGTGCCGCATTTGGGGGACTGCACGCACGACGGACAGCCGCCGGGGCATTCGCACGCCTCGATGGCGGCGGCCGCGGCGCCCAGCCAGGTGCGGGCCCGGCGAAAGCCACGCTCGGCGAATCCCGCCCCGCCCGGATGGCCGTCATAGACGAAGACGCTCGGCAGGCCGTCTTCGGGTCCCACGGCCGTCGACAGGCCGCCGATGTCGCCGCGGTCGCAGCTGGCCACCAAGGGCAGCAGACCGATCGCGGCGTGCTCGGCGGCGTGCAGCGACCCCGGCAGCCGCGGCGGATCAAGGCCGTCAAGGCCGTCGAGGTGCTCAACGGCGCTGTGCAGCAACGCCTCCGGGGCGATCGTGTACATGACTGCGGTGGTGTCCAGAACGTGTTCGGGCATGTCCAGTTCAATGAAGTCGATCACCTCCCCGGAAAGCCGGCGGCGCAAATAGCCCACCACCCGGTGCGTGACTCGCACCGGCACCAGGCCCAAGGTGACGGGTCCGAACTTGCGGCGTTCGCCGGCACCGGTGACGGCGATATCGGTGACCTCACGCGCGAACGTCGCATAGCCGGGGTCCTCAGCGTGCACCCACGCGATCCCGTCCCCGGTGTCCAGGGAGTCCACGACATAGCTGTCGCCCTGGTGCAGATACACCGCCCCGGGATGCACCGAGGCCGGGGCTTGGTCGGCGCCGGCGCTGCCGAGCAGCCGGCCGGTATCAGCCTCCACGATGACGATCTGGCCACCCGGGGCGCCCCGGATGTCCACCGCGGGGTG
>JAQTVU010000473.1 GCA_028706695.1 Mycobacterium sp. | reverse complement strand
CGGCCGCGGACCTGACGGTCGGTCCCGGCGTAGGTCTGGCCGCGACGGGCCCCGCCCGGGGCGGGGGGATGGCCGGCGCGCCGCCATGCGCACTCGGCCAGCGGGCACGACCCGCATCGCGGCGCCCGTGCGGTGCACACCGTGGCCCCCAGCTCCATCAGGGCCACCGAGAACCGTGGCGCCGCGTCGCCGGCTGGCAGCAGCGCCGCCACGTCGGCGTGGTCCCGCGCCGCCGACACCGCGGCGGCGCGGGCGGCGCCGTGCACCGCGCGGGCCACCACCCGGCGCACGTTGGTGTCCACCACGGGCACCGGACGGTGGTAGGCGAAGCACGCCACGGCCCGCGCGGTGTAGCCACCGATCCCCGGCAGCGCCACCAGGGTGTCGATGTCGTCAGGAACCACGTCGGCGTGGTCGCGGGCGACGACGGTGGCGCATTCGTGCAGCCACTTGGCCCGCCGGGGATACCCGAGTTTGCCCCAGGCACGCAGCAGGTCGGCCGCGGTCGCCGACGCGGTCGCCGACGCGGTGGGCCAGCGCCGCACCCAGTCAGTCCAAACCGGCAGCACCCGGGCCACCGGCGTCTGCTGCAGCATGATCTCGCTGACCAGGATCTGCCACGCGCTGACACCCGGTTCTCGCCACGGCAGGTCGCGGCGGCAGCGGTCGTACCATGCCATGAGGTCGTTTGCGGGGATGTTCATCGGCGCGTGCGGCATGATGTGAGCCATGCCCAGCACCAGCCCGGTAACCGCATGGAAAGCACTCAAAGAGGGTAACGAGCGATTCGTCGCCGGAAAGCCCGAACACCCCAGCCAGAGCGTCGAGCACCGGGCGAGCCTGGCCGCCGGCCAGCAGCCGACCGCGGTGATATTCGGCTGCGCGGACAGCCGGGTGGCCGCCGAGCTCATCTTCGATCAGGGCCTGGGCGATGCGTTCGTGGTACGCACCGCCGGGCAGGCCATCGACTCGGCGGTGCTGGGCTCCATCGAGTTCGCGGTGACCGTGCTGAACGTGCCGCTGATCGTCGTCCTTGGCCACGACAGCTGCGGCGCCGTCGCGGCCGCCGTGGACGCGATCGATGACGGCGCGGTGCCCGGCGGATTCGTGCGCGACGTGGTGGAGCGCGTCACGCCGTCGATCCTGATGGGCCGCCGCGACGGCCTGAGCCGCGTCGACGAGTTCGAGGAGCGGCACGTGCGCGAGACGGTGGCACAGCTGATGGCGCGTTCGGCGGCCATCGCGGAGCGGGTAGCCGCGGGCACCGTGGCCATCGCGGGCGTCACCTACCACCTCGCCGACGGGCAGGCGGTGTTGCGCGAGCACCTCGGCGACATCGGCGAATAAACCGCCGACTGACGGCGACTGACGGGGCGTACACCGCGCCGCTTGCGCCGTATTCGGGACGACACTCGGCCAGCAAACCCGGCGACACGCCGGGGCGGGTCGGGCAAATCCGCGTGACCTGGACCTACGGTGTGACTGTGTTGGATCTGGAACCCCGCGGCCCGCTACCTACGGAGATCTATTGGCGGCGCCGGGGCCTGGCGCTTGGCATCGCGGTCGTCGTGATCGGCATCGTGGTGACCATCATCGCCTTCATGGGCAACAGCGCGGGCGCCAAGCCCGCCAGCGCCGACAAGGCGAACTCCACCCAGGGCAAGCCGGGCTCGGCCCCGCCGCCGGCCCCGCCGCCGCTCGGGCCGGAGGGCATGGCCCCGGTGGCGCCGCCGGAGGGACAGAACCCGGAGGCGGCCACACCCACCGCCGCGGTGCAGCCGCCGCCGGTACTCAAGGAGGGCGATGACTGTCCCGACTCCACGCTGGCCGTCAAAGGCCTGACCAACCAGCCGCAGTACTTCATCGGCGACCAACCCAAGTTCACCATGGTGGTCACCAACATCGGGCTGGTGTCCTGCAAGCGCGATGTCGGGGCAGCGGTGCTGGCCGCCTACGTCTACACGCTGGACAACAAGCGACTGTGGTCCAACCTGGACTGCGCGCCCTCCAACGAGACCCTGATCAAGACGTTCTCGCCGGGCGAGCAGGTGACAACGGCGGTGACCTGGACCGGGATGGGGTCGGCGCCGCACTGCCCGCTGCCGCGCCCGGCGATCGGGCCGGGGACCTACAACCTCGTCGTGCAGCTGGGTAATCTGCGCGCGCAGCCGGTTCCGTTCATCATGAACGTGCCGCCCCCGGCGCCGGGGCCGGGGCAGCAGGCCGTCGTAGCGCCGCCCGACTCGCCGCCGTTCACCCACACCGGCTAGCTCAACCAACTGGGCTGGTCGGCGATCGTCGGCTCCGTCAGCTGCGACAGGCCTCCGCACGCGGCGCGCGATATCGCGCCGACGCCTTCCACCGAGCCGACTGTGGCCGGTGGATGCCGGCCACCGCGCGGTAGCCACGCGGACACAACGCCGAATCTTCCGCTGCCGAATCCTGCGCAGCGGTCGTCGTCGGGTGGCCGAAACCCTCTGCCAGCGAAATGCGGTCGAACAACTTGGGGTCCGATAGGGGCGGGCGACGGTCTCACGCATGATCCAACCGGTCACAGCGGGTGATTGTGCTACGCCCGAGCTGCCGCGGTGGCGAGTCCGGCCGGTGCGGCGCCGGCAGCTTTGCGCCGCGGCGGTCGGCGATGTCGACCATGTGCTGCAGCGCGGCGCCGATGGTGGGCGCGGTCAGCGCGCGCATGCCCGCCGGCGGCGCCTCGCAACCGGGCGGGACGAACGCGACGTTGAAGCCCTGACGTGCGGCTTCGCCGAGCCGCCGCGCCATGCCGGTGACCCGTCGCAGGTCGCCGGCCAGACCCACCTCGCCGATCATCACCGCCGTGGCGGGCAGCGGCAGGCTCAGGTACGCCGAGGCCAACGCGATTGCCACGGCCAGGTCCGATGACGGGTCGGTCAGCCGCATGCCGCCCACGGTGGACAGGTAGATGTCGCTGGCGGCGATGTTCAACCTGGCGTGCTTTGCCAGCACCGCGGTGATCATCGCGGCCCGGGAGTGAGCGATGCCGCTGACCGCGCGGCGCGGCGATCCGCCGTTGGGCTTGCACGGGTTGGCGAGCAGCGCCTGGACCGCGCCGATCAGCGGCCGCTTCCCGTCCAGCGTCACGGTGATCGCCGTCCCGGCCACCGGCACCGGCCGCTGGTCCAGGAACAGGCTCGACGGGTCGGCGACGCCCTCGATGCCGTTGTCGTGCAGCA
>JAQTVU010000472.1 GCA_028706695.1 Mycobacterium sp. | reverse complement strand
GGCGCCACGGTCAGCCCGCCGCTGTTCGAGTCGCTCGAACTGCTCGGCCGCGACCGCAGCCTGCAGCGCCTGCGGGGCGCCCGCAGCGGCTAGGAACGACGGCATGCGCAACGCGCCGGAAGTATTTGGTAGTCTGCTCAGCGGTTCACAAAGGCCGACAACAACTGGCAGCGGCGGTGCCGCGAGGTGGGTTCAGCCGCCTAGGAACGCTCAGACCAGCGGTTTCCGGCACGCAGTGGGGTATGGTGTAATTGGCAACACAGCTGATTCTGGTTCAGCCATTCTAGGTTCGAGTCCTGGTACCCCAGCAAAAGATTCGAGAGCAACAGGTTTGAGCAAAACCTGCTCACCGCAAGCGATTAGGTGGGCTTGCCGGGTTGAGCTATGCTGACAGCTCGGATCGGTTCTGGCCCCGTCGTCTAGCGGCCTAGGACGCCGCCCTCTCACGGCGGTAGCGTGGGTTCGAATCCCATCGGGGCTACAAAGACCGTTCACCGGTCACTCACTGGCCGATCCCAGGACCACCGGTCCGGTGCAACCGCCTGCCGGCATGTGCGGCAGTCCGAGAGGTTGCGGTGGTTCCGCGGGAGAGCGTGGCGGGGAAGGTGCGCACGCAGACCCGCTGGTTGATCGTCCGGTTGACCAACGGCGTCCTGTCCTCGATTCCGTGGGCGGTCGCCCTGGCGCGACCGTCCGCTGGACGCGGTCTCGGCGTGCGTCAGAGCCGGCGGGTCATTGCCTCGGCGGCGGCCAACAGGTCGGCGGCCCAGCGCGCCCCGGGCTGCCGCCCGATCCGGTCGATCGGCCCGGACACCGAAATCGCGGCGACGACGACACCACGCCCGTCGCGCACCGGCGCCGACACGCTGGCCACCCCCGGCTCCCGCTCGGCGACGCTCTGCGCCCAGCCGCGCCGGCGCACCTCGGCGAGCGTCCGGTCGGTGAATTTCGCCATCGGCAGAACTGCTTTCTGGGTCGCCGCGTCGCTGTGCGCCAGGAGCACTTTGGCCCCCGAGCCGGCCGTCATCGGCAGTCTCGCCCCGACCGGAACCGTATCGCGAAGGCCGGCAGCCGGTTCCAGAGCGGCCACGCAGACCCGCGAGGTGCCCTCACGGCGGTACAGCTGAACACTTTCGCCGGTTGTCTCGCGCAGCTCGGGCAACACGGCCGCGCCCGCGCTCAGCAGGGGATCGTGCACGCGGGTCGCCAGTTCGCTGAAGGCGGGTCCCAGGCGCCAGCGACCGTCATCGTTGCGCGCCAACAGGCGGTGGACCTCGAGGGCGGCGGCCAGGCGGTACGCGGTGGCCCGCGGCAAGCCGGTTCGCTCGCACAGTTCGGCCAACCCGCAGGGCGATTCGGCGACGTTGTGCAGGACGCCCATCGCTTTGTCGAGGACGCCGATGCCGCTACGCTGTCTCACGAAGAGATACTAGCGTCCCGCATAGTGAGAGCACCAGTCCTGGTCGATCGGCGGGCGCGAACGAGGCGAATCGAGGCGAGGTCGAGATGGGATCGCAGTTGAAGGCGTCTGGCGCGGATGCGCCGCGCACCTTGGCCGAAAAGATTTGGGACGACCACGTTGTGGTATCCGGTGGCGGTCCCGAACAGGCGGGGGCACCCGACTTGATCTACATCGACCTGCACCTGGTGCACGAGGTGACCAGTCCTCAGGCTTTCGACGGCCTGCGCCTGGCCGGGCGCCCGGTGCGTCGGCCCGACCTGACGCTGGCCACCGAGGACCACAACGTGCCCACCGTCGACATCGACAAGCCGATCGCCGATCCGGTCTCGCGCATCCAGGTCGAGACATTGCGGCGCAACTGCGAGGAATTCGGTGTCCGGCTTTATCCGATGGGCGACATCGAGCAGGGCATCGTGCACGTCGTCGGGCCCCAATTGGGGCTGACGCAACCAGGAATGACGGTCGTGTGTGGCGACAGCCACACCTCCACCCATGGCGCCTTCGGCGCGCTGGCCATGGGCATCGGCACCTCGGAGGTCGAGCACGTGCTGGCCACCCAGACGCTGCCGCTGCGGCCGTTCAAGACTATGGCGGTCAACGTGAACGGGGGGGCCGACGGTCGGCTGCCCGCAGGGGTGACCGCAAAGGACGTCATCCTGGCGCTGATCGCCCAGATCGGCACGGGCGGCGGGCAGGGCCACGTCATCGAATACCGGGGCAACGTCATCGAATCGCTGTCCATGGAGGGCAGGATGACGATCTGCAACATGAGTATCGAAGCCGGCGCCCGGGCCGGGATGGTGGCGCCTGATGACACCACATACGAATTCCTGCGGGGCCGCCCGCACGCGCCGACCGGTGCGGACTGGGACGCCGCGATGCGGTACTGGCGGCAGTTGCGTACGGACCCCGGCGCCGCCTTCGACACCGTGGTCCACCTCGACGCAACCGCGTTGAGCCCGTTCGTCACCTGGGGCACCAACCCCGGCCAGGGGGTGCCGTTGGCCGCGACCGTCCCCGATCCCGCCCAGCTTGCCGACGAGGGCGAGCGGCGGGCCGCCGAGAAAGCCTTGGCATACATGGACCTTCAACCGGGTACTCCGATGCGCGACATCGCGGTCGACACGGTGTTCGTCGGCTCGTGCACCAACGGCCGTATCGAAGACCTGCGCGCCGTGGCAGAGGTGTTGCGGGGCCGGAGGGTCGCCCGCGGGGTCCGGATGCTGGTGGTGCCGGGCTCCATGCGGGTCCGCGCACAGGCCGAAGCCGAAGGACTGAATGAAATTTTCGCCACAGCGGGCGCGGAGTGGCGGCAGGCCGGATGCTCGATGTGCCTGGGGATGAACCCCGATCAGCTTGCGCCGGGGGAGCGCTGTGCGGCCACGTCCAACCGCAACTTCGAAGGCCGGCAAGGCAAGGGTGGCCGGACGCATCTGGTTTCGCCGGCCGTGGCCGCTGCGACGGCGGTCCGCGGAACATTGTCCGCTCCCGCGGACCTGAACTGACCGACTGACAAGGGGATGAGCATGGAAGCCTTTCGCACCCACACCGGTATCGGCGTGCCGCTGCGGCGCTCGAACGTGGACACCGACCAAATCATTCCGGCGGTCTTTTTGAAGCGGGTCACCCGAACCGGTTTCGAAGACGGCCTGTTTGCCACCTGGCGCTCGGATCCCTCGTTCGTGTTGAACCTCAGCCCCTTCGCCCGAGGCTCAGTCTTGGTCGCCGGGCCCGAATTCGGGACCGGTTCGTCGCGTGA
>JAQTVU010000471.1 GCA_028706695.1 Mycobacterium sp. | reverse complement strand
AAACGATGCGTCCGACGGGGACAATCGGCTCACCACGGCCTGGTCCTCCTTGTTGGTTCCGCGTTGGTTCGGCGCCGGTTTCGCATCGGTTTCGCATCGGTTTCGCGTCGGTGTCGCGTCGGTTTCGTCGCCCACCGATACCTCGCCACGGTAGTCGTCCCCGGAAATGGTTTGTCCACAGCGGATACGCGCAGACGCGAGTTATGCCATGATCACCCTTGTCTGCCCCTCTCCAGCAGGCTCCCCACATTTTCGATGAGTCGGAGAGGTCGCTTTGACCAGTGGTTCTGGGCTGGGTCCGTGCGGCGCGGACGGTTTCGCCGTGACGCCTGTCATCGACTACGAGCCGCCGACGCAGGATGTGCCGCGAAACTTCTCCGCGTGCCGCCGCCCGGCCCGCGCGACGTTGCGGCGCCGTGGCGCGCAGGTGCCGCTGCGCGTCGCCGTCGGCCCGCCCCAACCGCCGGCCGGTGCCGACGTCATGTCCGCACCGATGCGCCAGGCGGCCCTCTTCGCCGATGCCGCACTGCGCCGGGTACTGGAGGTCATCGACCGTCGGCGTCCGGTTGCCCAGTTGCGGCCCATGCTGGCGCCGGGCCTGGTCGACTCGGTGCTGGCGGTAGGCCGGACGGCCCGCTCACCCGGACCGGGCAGCGCGGCGGTGCTGCGCCGAATGCGGCTGCAACCGGCCGGACACGGCGACCCCGACAGCGCAGCCGAGGTGTTCGGCTCCTACAGCCGCGGAAACCGAATGCATGCCATCGCCTGCCGGGTGGAACGGGTCTGCCCCGACGGGGCGAGCCGGTGGCTGGTGGTGGCCCTGCACATCGGTTGACGTCCAGCCGGCGGCGGCGGCATCTGGGCGCGAATCCTGACTGCAGTCTGCTTTAGACGTACCCGAACGTAGGTTCGCCTCTAGCGGCTGCCGCTCAGTTCCGTGATGGCGGCCGGCCCGCTCGCTGCTTCAGGGTTTGGGTAGTACGTGGCGGGTGCGGTCGGCCATGACCGGCACCCCGTTTCGGCCATCGAGATCCTGGGCGTAGAACGCCACCGCGTAGGCGACGCCGCCGCCGTTGATACCCAGGGCGGTGCGGTCGATGTGCTCGAGGGTGTCGCCTGGCTGGTGATAGCCGGGATTGAAGGGCTCATCGGCGGTTCCACCCCACAGCTTGGCCTGCTGCGCCGACTTCTTGTTCTCCGCGCCCGAGAACAGCCCGCCGGCCGGGATGCCCGCCAGGGTGAACCCGTCGTAGTCCGAACGACCGTCGAACGCGGTGTCCTGCGCGGCCTTGCCCGCGGTGTTCAAATAGGCGACCAGGGCGCGTTCGATGCCGGCCGAGCCCTCCGGCACCACCGGCTGCCCGCGGCTGTCGAGGGGCAGCGACTGGTCGCCGTCATAGGTGAAGTAACCCGGATTTGGCGACGCGAGCATGTCGAAGTTCAGGTACAGCGCAATGTCTTTGAGCCCGTCGAAGTCCAGTGACTCGACATAGTTGCGCGACCCGATGAGGCCGAGTTCCTCCGCTCCCCAGAAGCCGAACCGTACGGCATTGCGTACCGCCGGCGAATTGCCCAGTTGCACCGCGGTTTCCAGAACGGCGGCCACTCCCGACCCGTTGTCGTTGATGCCGGGACCGGCGGGCACGCTGTCCAGGTGCGCCCCCGCCATCACGACGTCCCTCGCCGAGCCGGTCTTGGTCTGGGCGACGACATTGCGAACCCGGAAGCGCTGGCTGCTCGCATTGAGCTTGATGGTGGTGGGGCCGGGCTGCGCGCGCAGCCCCGCGCCGACGGACTTGGTGACGCTGACCACCGGGATCTTGACATCGGTGTTGGGCCCCAGGGTGCCGCCCATCTGCTGTTCGTCGACGTTGTCCGCGACGACCATCGCAACGGCGCCGCGCTGGGCGGCGGCATCCTCCTTCTGCGCGAACGGGCAGGTGCCACGGTCCACCAGCACCACCGCACCGACCACCGGCCGTCGATCGTAGTCGGCGGCCTTGCAGCCGGGGGCCTCGCCTGAGGGCGCGGCCACCAGCGGCCCGCTCACCCCGTCCGGCGGGGTGCCCAGACTGAACTCCAGCGCGTGCGCCTCCACGGTCCGGCCGCCAACCGTCACCACCGGCTTCTCGGAGTGGAACACCCGCGTGGAGAACTCCGGCGTTTGCACGTCAAAACCACTGTCGCGCAGCGTTTTGACCACATAGTCGACGCTGGCCTCGTAACCCGGCGTGCCAACCGCGCGAGTGCCGTTGTTGGCATTGGCGATGTCTTGGAGTTTGGCCAGGCGCTTCATCATCGCGTCGGTGGTGACCTTGCGATGCACCGCGATCGCGAAGTCGGTGGCGGCGGCGCTGCCGGTCACCTGATGGTTCTCCGAACAGTGCAGGCAGCCGCTCACCAGCACCACCACGGCGATCAGCACCGGGAGCACTTTTGATTTGTTGACCACCGCGCCCACGCTAGATCACATGTAGATCACACGTGGAGGGCACTGAACGGCGCGAAAGGAATGTTGCGCACGACGGACCAGGCCAGCACCAACGACAGTGTCACCACCGCGGACCAGCGACGGTGTTGCCAGCCCCTGACGCGCCGCCCCACGGCGCGACCGTACGTCCACGTCGCATAGGCCCACACCAACAGCACCACCGCCACCACGCCCAGCGCATTGAACCTGGCGGCGGCCAGCACGTCACCGTGCATAAGCGAATACAGCATCCGCATGCTGCCGCATCCCGGGCAGTCGACACCCAGCAGCGCCTTGGCGGGACAGACCGGCAGCGGCCCGTGCGGAGTGGTCGGATCTCCCACCCAGATGGCGCTGCAGGCCAGGGTCGCCGACGCGGCCACCAGCAGCGGCACACCCAGGCGCGCCGAAACCGAGCCTTGGCGGGTCACCATCCCGAACCGGATTCAGAGCGTCGCGGCAAGCAGCGCCGCATTGGACTGGGAGGCATCGAAGGCACCTGCCATGGCCAGGATCACGTTGATGAGGATGACGACGAGGCCAACGATGACCGACCACGTCACCCATTTCTTGGCGCTGTCGGCGGACGCCTGCGCCTCGGCGTAACGGCCCTGTGCCCACAGCCCGTTGACCTGACTGGATTTGACGATCGCCACGATGCCGAAGGGAAGACAGCAGAAAATCGTGACCAGAATCGACCACACCAGGTAGCTGTTCGGCGCCTGCGCGGTCGGCGGCTGCGGGGGGTAGCCGGGCGGGAGG
>JAQTVU010000470.1 GCA_028706695.1 Mycobacterium sp. | reverse complement strand
CTGGTGCACGACCGCTACGACAGACTGCCCGCCGCGCTCGCCGAATCCGGTCACCCGGCAAGCGAATCGGTCGACGGGATGCTCTTCGACCTGGGTGTCTCGTCCATGCAGCTGGACCGCACCGAGCGGGGCTTCTCCTACGCCCGTGATGCTCCGCTGGACATGCGGATGGACCCTGCCTCCTCGTTGACCGCGGCCGGCATCCTCAATGACTACGACGAGGCGACGCTGGCCGACATACTGCGCCGCTACGGCGAGGAGCGCTTCGCGCGGCGCATCGCCGCACACATCGTGCGCCGCCGCGCCCGCACCCCGTTCACCACCACCGCCGAACTGGTTGAGCTGCTCTACCAAGCAATCCCGGCTGCGGCCCGACGCACCGGCGGTCATCCGGCCAAGCGCACCTTCCAGGCGCTGCGGGTCGCGGTCAACGACGAGCTGGACACGCTGCACCGCGCCCTGCCGGCCGCCCTCGACGCGCTCACCGGCGGCGGACGCATCGTGGTGATGTCCTACCAGTCGCTGGAAGACCGCATCGTCAAACGCGCCTTCGCCGAGGCGCTCGCCGCCCGCACCCCACTGGGTCTTCCGGTCGAACTGCCCGGTCACGAGCCGCGATTCAAATCGTTGACACGCGGCGCCGAACGCGCGGACACCGCCGAGGTCGCCCGCAATCCGCGCAGCGCCGCCGTGCGATTACGGGCCTTGCAACGGCTGGAACACGGGCTGAGACAACAGCGAGCAACCGGGAGGGGCGACGCATGAAGACCAGACGCGAGACGCCGAAACGCCGCGGCGGCAACGACCGTCGGGACGGACGCAATGGCGCCGCCCGCAAGGCCGAGTCGGCGTCATCGCGCCACATCCGGCCCGCGAAGCCGTCGGCGGTCAGCCGCGAGGGCCGGGTCCCGAAGTCCGGGCCGCAAACCGGCCCCATCACCCGGCCGGCGGATCGGCCGGCGCGCCCCAAAAGCACGAGTCAGGCCAAGGCGCGGGCAAGGGCCCGGAAAGCCAAGTCACCCAAGGTTGTTCGTCCCCACCTGACCGAGCGGCTGGCAGCCCGGCTCGCCTCGGTCGACCTGCGCCCGCGCACACTGGCCGGCAAGGTCCCATTTGTGGTGCTGGTCATCGGCGCGCTCGGCATCGGCTTGGGCCTGACGCTGTGGTTGTCCACCGCCTCCGCCGAGCGGTCGTACCAGTTGAGCCACGCCCGGGAAAGGAACCGCCTGCTGCAGCAGCAGAAGGAATCGCTGGAACGCGATGTGCGCGAGGCGGAGTCGGCGCCGGCGCTGGCCGAGGCGGCCCGCAGGCAGGGCATGATCCCCACGCGCGACACCGCCCACCTGGTTCAGGACCTCTCCGGCAACTGGGTGGTCGTCGGGAACCCGAAGCCGGCCGACGGCGTTCCGCCGCCGCCGCTGAACACCAAGCTCCCCGACGCAGGCGCCCAACCGCCGCCGCACCCCGCGGCGGCCCCGCTGGAAGTCCCCGTCCGGGTGGAACCGGTCCCCGGCGCGCCTGCGCCGGGCAGCGCCGGGCCCGAGGCGCTGCTGCGCGCGCCCGACGGTGCCGCGACGCTCGGCGGCCAGCACCTGCCGCAGACCGCCCCGCAGCCGCCGGACGTGCCCGGTGCCCCGGTCACCGGGCAGTTCCCCGGGGCAAGCCCGACGCCCGGCTTGCCTACACCGGGCGGGGCCCCGCCGTTCGCTCAGCCGCCCGCGGAGGTGCCGATTCCGTTTAGTCCGGCCGCCCCGGCGCCGTATCCGGCCGACGGCGCCCAACTCGGACCCGCCGGCCTGGTGCCGCCGGGTGCGCCGCAGTGAGCCGCGGCGATGCCGGCCGGACGCACCGCTCCGCACCGATGCGACTGACGCGCGGGCGGCGCAAACCCGAGCAAGCCGAGACGGCGCCGCAACCCCAGCGGCCCCGGCAGGCCCAGAAAACCGGGCAGGATCACGACGTCGCGGAACGGCGGCGGTTCCGGAAAGCCACGGCGGCCAACCCCGCCGGCGCGGGGCCGGCCGGTCACTCGGCTCGCGACCGGCGCACCCGGCAGCTCGTGGAGGTGGGCACGCGCGGGGCGTCGTTCGTCTTCCGTCACCGCGCGGGCAACGCGGTCATCTTCGTGATGATCCTGGTCGCGGCGGTGCAGTTGTTCATCCTGCAGGTCACCAACGCCCCGGCGCTGCGCGCCCAGGCGGCCGGGCAGCTCAAGGTGACCGACGTGCAGAAGGCCGTCCGGGGCAGCATCGTCGACCGTCACAACGAACAGCTGGCGTTCACCATCGAATCGCGGGCGTTGACCTTCCAGCCCAAGCGCATCCGCCAGCAACTGGAAGAGGCCAAGAAGAAGAACCCGGCCGCCCCGGACCCGCAGCAGCGGCTGCGCGACATCGCCACGGAAATCGCCGCGCGGCTGAACAACAAACCGGACTACGCGACGTTGCTGAAAAAGCTGCAAAGCGCCGAGCCGTTCGCCTATCTGGCCCGCGCCGTCGACCCCGCCGTCGCCGGCGCGATCGCCGACAAGTACCCCGAGGTGGGTTCCGAACGGCAGGATCTGCGGCAGTATCCGGGCGGATCGCTGGCGGCCAACATCGTCGGCGGCATCGGCTGGGACGGCCACGGGCTGCTGGGCCTCGAGGAGTCCCTGGACTCCGTGCTGTCTGGAACCGACGGCTCGGTCACCTATGACCGCGGCTCCGACGGCGTGGTCATCCCCGGCAGCTACCGCAACCGGCACCGGGCGGTCAACGGCTCCAGCGTTGCGCTGACCCTCGACGACGACATCCAGTTCTACGTGCAGCAGCAGGTCCAGCAGGCCAAGAACCTGTCCGGGGCGCAGGATGTCTCGGCGGTCGTCCTGGACGCCAAGACCGGCGAGGTGCTGGCCATGGCCAACGACAACACCTTCGACCCGTCCCAGGACATCGGACGCCAGGGGAGCAAGCAGCTGGGCAACCTGCCGGTGTCCTCGCCGTTCGAGCCGGGTTCGGTGAACAAGGTGATCACCGCCGCCTCGGTCATCGAGTATGGCCTGTCCAATCCCGACGAGGTGTTGCAGGTGCCCGGCTCCATCCAGATGGGCGGGGTCTCGATCCATGACGCCTGGGACCATGGCGTGATGCCCTACACCACCACCGGCGTGTTCGGGAAGTCGTCCAACGTCGGCACCCTGATGCTGGCGCAGCGCGTGGGCCCGGAGCGCTTCTACGACATGGTCGAGAAGTTCGGGCTGGGGCAG
>JAQTVU010000020.1 GCA_028706695.1 Mycobacterium sp. | reverse complement strand
CAGCGCGGTGCCCCCCGCCAGTAGCAGCGGTAGCGCCAGGAGGCTTCGGCGGTGCACGGTTGCACCATAAATTTCCCGCGTGGTGCGTTGGGTATTGCTTGCCGTGTCGCGACGATTTGGGTGGGAATCGTTACCTCGCCGTCACCCGGACAAACACCCGCGCCCGGCCTTTCGCGGTCAGCCGCTCAATTCGGCGCGAATTCTCGCGCGTACGGACGGTGCCGATGACCGGCAGGCCTGAGATGGTGAACAGCCGGGAGAAACCGCGACCACCGCGCACCGGCCGTCGGATCACCGTCACGAAAGGATCTGCAGACCCCACTTGCCGAGCACCGGCTCCACCAGCGTGAAGTAGGTCGTGTAATCATCGCCATCCGGCGACGATTTCAGCAGGCCGACCGCGCTCACGGTGCCGTCCGCGTTCTTCACGAAGCCGGGACTGCCGCTGTCGCCGTCGAGGCTGAACACGCTGGCCTCGACAACGCCGCCGGCTACGCTCTTGACGACGCCACAGGTCTCCCCGGTGACCGCGCCGAGCTTGCAGAACGGCATGCCCACCCGGATCTGAGAGAGGCTTAGCACGTCGCGGACCGGATATTTGCCACCGACCGCGCCTGCGGGCTCACCGACGCCCGGGTCCAGGCGAATGATCGCGGCGTCCTTCTTGTCGCCTTCGTTCTCGCTGGCGATGATCCTGCCGATCGGAACGTCGTCATACGTCCATTCCGAATTGTCGTGTGGATCGCAGTGTCCGCTAGTCAAGAGATAGTAGTTGCCGTCGTCATCCTGGGCCGCGAAACCCGCCGTGCACCTTCCTTTTCCACGGTCCAACTCAATGCCCGGCGTCGGGGGCGCCGCCGCCGCGGCCGTGCCCATGAACCCCAATGCGGCCACCACCAGGGCACCGACCAACCCGGTCAGTCGCAACCGACGCAAGGTCACACCACTCTCCTTTACCGGCCCGGGTCTCCTTACCGGTCCGGGACCGATCTCCCCTGCGGGCGAATTACTCGGGCAGCACCGTTATTGAGGACCAGCCGCCGCGAACTCGCTTTGCCTCTTGCCGAACGCGCCGGAACCGGGGCTAATGCTAATTCCCGTTGTCGCCGCGATGCGAGCTGACAGTTGTCCGGCGGCGCGGCGTCGACGATCTCCGGTTTGACGGCATGGCAGGTTTCCGCCGAAAGGGTCGGTCTGGCCACGCGCACCCACGCTCGGGGCGGGCCGCGGCCGCTTGGATCACGACGAGCGGAGCTGCCCGCCGGCGCACAGGTTACCGTTCATGCGCCGCCATCATTGCGCAGATATGGGCCGCGACCTGCCCGCGCCGAGCTAAGGCCTGTCCGCGGAACCGCGATCACCTCGCCAGAACCTGGCGAATCGGCGGGCCAGCGCCCCGAGCCGGTTGCCCCGCCAGTGCGAGCCCTTGATCCTGCTCTGCGCTTGCCGACCCGCGGCGGCGTAATCGTTGACCGTTTCGTCGCCTTCTTCGGCCCGCATGTCTAGCCTCCGTCCTGTCGTTCGGGGGTTGCCGGCGCGACCGGCCGCTCCGGTGGTTCCGCCGGCGTCAGTCGCTCGGGGGTTTCCGACGGCGCCAGCCGCCCCGGTGGTTCTTGCGGCGCGCCGCGCTCGGGGCGTGGATCCGTTGATCGCTGGTCGACCATGATCCCTCCTTCGGTCGGCTTCAGTTCGCCTACCCGCCGCGGGCGTTTTCCCAAACCGCCGGTTTCCACGGTTCGGCCCGAGGGTAGCCGCCGGCCTGAAGGGAGCGAAGGAGATCGGTGACGAGACGTGTGGTCATCACGGGTGCCAGCGGCAACATCGGCACGGCGTTACTGCGTCGCCTTGCCGAGTCGGCCGGCGACTACGAGCTGCACGGGATATCCAGGAGGAGCCCACCGGCGCAAGACGTGTATGGGGTCGCCAGCTGGACACAAGTCGACCTGGCCGACGACACCGCGACCGCCGCTCTGGAACCGGCGTTCCGCGACGCCGACTGCGTGGTGCATCTGGCGTGGGGTTTCCAGCCCACCCGCAACACGCGGTATCTGACCGCGGTCGCCGTCGGCGGCACGGGCGCGGTCCTCGATGCCGCACACCGCGCCCAGGTGCCCCACTTGCTGCACATGTCCTCGACCGGGACCTACGCCGCCGGGCGGTACGGTCGGCGGGTCAGCGAATCCTGGTCAACCGCAGGCATTCCCACATCGGCGTACAGCCGTGACAAAGCGGCAGCCGAGGCACTGCTGGACGACTACGAGCGTCGCCACCCCAACGGCATGACGGTGACCCGCATGGGGCCGGGCCTAATTTTTCACCGATACGCCGCCATGGGCATCCGGCGCTACATGTTTCCGGCCTACCTGAATCCGAAATGGCTGCGGCACTTGCCGGTGCTGCCGCTGGACCGTTCCTTCGTGACCACGGTCGTCCACGCCGACGACGTCGCCGACGCGTTCGTGCGGGCGATCGAACGCCGCTCGGCCAGGTCCGTTCAATCTGGCCGGCGAGCCGCCGGTACGCCGCGACGACATCGCCGCGGCGCTCGGCGCCCAACCCGTGCACGTGCCGGCGAAGTGGACGCGCCCCCTGGTGCAACTCAGTTGGCTGGCGCGGCTGCAGCCCATCGATCAGGGCTGGTTCGACATGGCGTTCTCGGTGCCGTTGCTGGACACGACGCGAGCCCGTGAGGTGATCGATTGGGCACCTCGATGGACGTCGCTCCAGGCGCTGTCGGATCTCGGGCAGGGTTTCCTACACGCCGACGGCACGGCCAGTCCGGTCTTGCGCCGGCGGTCGTTTGCCACCGCAGTGCGTCGCGACATCACCAAAGGACCGCCGACCACTCGGCGGGTGCCGTAACCCGCCGGCCCGCAAGCTACAGTGCCCGGGTCTCAGTGCTCGTCGTAGTGGTCGTCGTGTGCCGCATGCCGACAACCGTCGTGCACGTAGTCGACGTGATCGCCGTGCGGCACCGCGACATGGCCACACCCGGGAGCGTGGGCATGCTCATGCCGCTCGTGCATCGCGTGGCCGGATGGCTCACATTCGTCGTAGTGATCGTCGTGCTGCCGATGAAGGTGCCCGTCGTGCACGAAGTCGACGTGACCCCCGTGCGGGATCGCGACATGGCCGCATCCTTCGCCGTGCAGGTGCTGGTGTTCGGTGTGCTCATTGTGGATCGCGCTGGTCATCGCTGTTCACCGCCGTACCGGTTTCTTGACACAAATGGTGCTGACGCATCACCGATTGTAGTGATCGTCGACAAGCAGCACCAAGGACTTATCCGGTGATGAATCGCCGTGGGTCGAATAGCGAAATCGGGTGGCCGGTGGTTCGCTCGGTGACCAGGTCGGCGAGGATTTCGCCGACGACAGGAACGAATTTGAAACCGTGGCCTGAAAACCCGCACGCCACCGTGACGTCGGCGCACTCGGGGTGGCGGCCGATCACGAAGTTCCGGTCGGAGGTGTTGGAGTACATGCAGGTCTTTGCGCGCAGGCACGGGCCGTTGAGCGCCGGCAACAGCCCCGCCACGCGCGCGGTGATGCTGCCGATCTCCTGCGGGTGCACGGTCCGGTCGATGGTCTCCGGTGTGCAGGCACCGCCGTTACGGTCAAACGCGACCTTCACACCACCACCCGGCCCGTCGATCGCCGGAAAGCCGTATGCGAGTGTGCCGCAAGCATCTTCATCGATGAAGATGGGATGATCCTGGAACGCGGCCACACCGCCCAACGGATCGAGCCAGTACATCACCGCGCGCTCCACCGTGATCGGGATGCCAAGTGAATCCAGCAGCTGCGGAGCCCACGGGCCGGGGCAAACCACCAGTTGCTCCGCGGTGTGGTGTTCGTGGGCAGTGCGCACCTCAACCCCGGCGCCGGTGTCGGCCCAGTCCAGCACCGGATCGCCGAAACGCAGTGCGGCACCGAATCTCTCGGCCAGCTCAAGATGTGCCCGCACCGTCAGCTCCGGGCGCGCGAACCCCGCTTTGGCTTCGTAGAGTGCGATGTCTTGGGCGTCGGGGGTGAAGTTCGGGAAGCGGGCGGTGATTTCGCCGGCGTCGAGCACCTCGTACGGCAGGTCCCAGTGGCGGCTGGCGCGCAGGCTGCCCGCCACGGTCGCGCTGTCTGGCGGGCCGATGAAAAGGCCTCCGGTGATCCGGTAGACGTCGCGGCGCGCGTCGGTCGCCAGCTTCTCCCACAGCTCGTAGGCGCGCAGCAACAGCGGAACGTAGCTCGGATCTTCGAAGTAGGTTTGGCGGATGATCCGCGAGCCGCCGTGGCTGGACCCGTTGTCGTGCGCGGGCTGAAAGCGCTCCAAGCCGAGCACCCGTTGTCCCCGGGCGGCCAGGTGGTAGGCCGCGGCGCTGCCCATACCGCCCAAGCCGACGACGATGACGTCGTAACCCGATGTGGCGCCGCTCATCTGGGTACCTCCCATTGCGTGGGCCGCAAGACCTTTCCACATCATGCTGCACCCGTCGCACCCCTCCCCGCTCCAGCGGCCGCCCGCCTTGCCCGAACGGGCCGTGCCGCAGGGTGTTTGGACTCCCTTGCCGCGGCTGCGGTTACGGGCGCCAAGCTGGCCTCACCGCCGAACAGCCGGCGATCAACGGCTACCTCACCAGGTAAGAGGGCTGCACACCGGACAGACCGCCCAGTCCCCGGTCGGTCATGTGGGATCCTCCGGGTTTCCAGCCTCAGGTGGGGACTCGGGTCAGGTCAACGACGCAGACCCGCGGCTGGGTGGCGCATTTCGCCCGGACTGGGTGAACGGCCGCAGGCGCATCAAGTGCCCGCCCTGTCGACTCGGTGCGCCGTCACGGCGAAAATCCGCTCGCCGGTGACAGCTGGGCTCGGCCGGGCCTCGGTTTCGGGCGCACCGAGGTGGAACCGTCGCCGCATTTCAACCGAAAAGTGCTGGCAATGCGCGGAAACGCGTGGTGAGCCTCGCCCCGTGAGCCGGCGCACATCAATACCGCGCTTGGGGGCTGCACAGCGAACTAACGCATACTTGACACCATGCAGGCGACATCACCGCACGCCGCCGGCGCGGTGGTCGGTGGTGTGCGGGTTCGGGAGCGAGGCTTGTGACGGCACGCTCGGGCGGTGGCCGTCACCGCCATCGTGCCGTTCGCCGGCCCGCACGGCTGCGCATAGCGCTGACGCGCAGCGTCGTGACGCTGGTGTCTGGCGCGGCCCTCGGCCTGACCGGGGCGGGCTGGTACGTGGCTCACGGTGCGCTAGGCGGCATCACCGTGTCGCAAGCCCTCACCCCGGAGGATCCGCGATCCACCGGCAGCAACATCAATATCCTGCTCATCGGCCTGGACTCCCGCAAAGACCAGGACGGAAACGACCTGCCTTGGTCGATTTTGAAACATCTGCACGCCGGCGACTCCGACGACGGGGGCTACAACACCAACACGCTGATCCTGGTGCACGTCGGCGCCGACGACAAGGTCGTCGCATTCTCGATTCCCCGTGACGACTGGGTGCGGTTCAACGGCGTCCCGGGATATGACCACATCAAGATCAAAGAGGCGTACGGCCTCACCAAGCAATATGTCGCGCAGAAGCTCCTCGACCAGGGCGCCGTCACCAGCCAGAAAGAACTCGAGACCAAGAGCCGCGAAGCCGCCCGGGCGGCCACGCTGCGCGCGGTACGAAACCTCACCGGGGTCCCGATCGACTATTTCGCCGAGGTGAATCTGGCGGGTTTCTACGACCTGGCTCAATCCCTGGGCGGTGTCGAGGTGTGCCTGAAGCACCCTGTCGACGATTCATTCTCCGGCGCCGACTTCCCCGCCGGACGCCAGCGGCTGGACGCGTCGGAGGCGTTGTCTTTCGTGCGGCAGCGTCACGGCCTGGAAAACGGGGACCTGGATCGCACCCACCGGCAGCAGGCGTTCCTGTCGTCGGTCATGCGCGAACTTCAGGACTCGGGCTCCTTCACCGACCTGGACAAGCTCAAGAGGCTGATGGCGGTGGCACGCAAGGACGTCGTTTTATCGTCGGGGTGGAACGAGGAGCTGATTCAACGGCTCGGGGCGCTGGCCGGTGGCAATGTGGAATTCCTGACGCTGCCCGTGGTGCGCTACGACTACATCGACGGCCAGGACGTCAACATCGTCGATCCCGCCACGATCAAAGCGGTGGTGGCGAAGGCGACCGGCGCCGCCCCACCGACCACTCCGACCCCTACCACCACCGCCAAACCGAGCCCCACCACCGTCGTGGACGTGGTCAACGCCGGCAGCATGGGCGGGTTGGCCAGCGAGGTTTCCCATGCGCTGAAGAAGCACGGCTACACCGCCGGCCAGGTCCGTGACCGTGAATCTGGCGAGCCGACCACCGCCATGGTTGAATATGGCGCCGGCGCGCAGACCGACGCACGTAACATCGCCGGCTTGCTTGGCCTCGACGCGCCGAAGCAGCCCAATCCCCACATCCGGCCCGACCACATCCGGGTAACCGTGGACACCGGGTACACACTGCCCGCCCAGGACGACTCCGCCGAAGAAATCACCACGACGTCGACCGCGACCACGTCCGCCTCGAGCGGCACGTACGGCTACGGCAGCACCATGACCTTCCCATCGCCCGATCCCGGGAAACCGATCGACGGCGGCGGGGTGCCATGCGTCAACTAAGCCAGGCCGGTCAGTGTCTCGACGGCCCGGCGCACACCGGCGACCACCGATTCCTCGTCGCCGGCGTCCATCTCACATGTGGTGAATCGGTCGCCGGTTGCGGCCCAGCCGCAATGCCGCCCCGCGCCCGACCAGCCCATCGGCGGCGATGTCGGCGGCCAGCGCGCCGGCGACCTCGCCGAGCAACCGCAGCGTGCCCCGGCCGACGCCCGCCGCGGCACCGGTCAAATCCGCCCGCAAGGCATTCATCGGCTGCTCCGGTGTTGATTACGCCGGGTTGGCGAGCAGCCTCGGCCTCGAAGACGTCCGACTGGTGCTGGCCGCCGGAAACCGCTCTGCGCGGCGTCGGGCTTAGACCACTCCGCGTAGCCCGTCGGCGCCGAAGGCGGGTTCCAGCATCGCGGAGAAGTCGGGACCGCGCCGCAGGATGTGGCCGCCGTCGACATTGATGCACTGCCCGGTAATCCACGACGCGGCGTCGCTGAGCAGGAACATCGCCAGGTTGGCGACGTCCTCCACCTCCCCCGCCCGCGGCAGCGGCGTGCACTTCCGGTAGTCCGCGCTCAGCTCGGGCGACTCGGTGATGGGCGCCACCAGATCGGTGCGGATCAGGCCGGGGCGAATGCTGTTGACCCGCACCCAGGACGGGCCGAGCTCATCGGCGGCCAGCATCATCATGTGGTCCACGGCCGACTTGGTCACGCCGTAGGCGCCGAACCAGCGGTGGGTGTTGCTGGCCGCGATCGACGAGATGCCGACGAACGAACCACCGCCGCCGCGCACCAACTCACGCGCGGCGTGCTTGAGCACATACATGGTGCCGTTGACGTTCAGGTCGACGGTGCGACGCCACGCCTCCGAGTCGAGTTGAGTGATCGGGCCGATGGTTTCCGACCCCCCGGCGCAGTGCACCACGCCGCGTAACCGGCCATGCCATGCCGTCGCGGCGTCCACGGCGCGAGCGGCCTCCTCCTCGTCGGTGACGTCGGCGGGCTCGTAGCGGATCGCACCGTCGGGGCTGGCCGTCTCGATGTCCTTGACCGCGCCCGCGAGCCGGTCAGCGTTGCGCCCGACTGTCATGACGGAGGCGCCGGCCGCAACCAGCCCGGCCGCGACGCCCTTGCCGATACCACTGCCACCGCCGGTGACCAAATACGTCCGATCCTGGAAAGAAAGCTGCAAGGCGAAACCCCTCACGCCGAAACTCCGAACAAGCTTTGGTTATCGAACCACGTTCAATCAGGCGCCGACAGCAGACCCGTCCTGATCGGCACGGGCTACGGCGTGTCGCGTGGTATCAGCTTCGTCGGCTTGGCGTTGCGCCAATCTTCGACGTCCGGCAAGCCGACCGGGTACCTGTTGTGACCATGGGCGGCCCACGCCCGCCGAGACCGCGTTTGCCCTGCGCTTTGCGGGCGAATCTCGCGGTCGCCTACAGTTGTGTCATGCCTACCAAACCTGATCCTGGCGACATCGGCGATGTGGAACCCCTGGCCGACAGCACCGCCAGACAAGCCAGGCGCGTCGTCGCCGCGTACGCCAACGACGCCGACGAGTGCCGCGTCTTTTTGTCCATGCTCGGTATTGGACCGGCGAAGCTCGACGCGTAAATGGCTTGCAGCGGCGGCCAGCCCTTGGAGATCTCCGAGTTCGGGCATTCCGAGTTCGTGGTCGTCGCCAACCGGCTGCCCGTCGACTTGGAGCGGCTGCCCGACGGCACCACGGTGTGGAAGCGCAGCCCCGGAGGACTGGTCACGGCGCTGGAACCGTTGCTGCGGCGCCGCAGCGGGGCGTGGGTCGGCTGGCCCGGTGTCGTCGACGAACAGATCGACGTAGACGATCAGCCCTTCGTCCAGGATGAGCTGCACCTTCATCCGGTCCGGCTGAGCGCCGCCGACATCGCCGGGTATTACGAGGGCTTCTCGAACGCCACGCTGTGGCCGCTCTACCACGACGTCATCGTCAAGCCGATCTACCACCGGGAGTGGTGGGAATGCTACGTCGACGTCAATCAGCGCTTCGCGCAGGCCGCGTCACGGGCCGCCGCGCAGCACGCGACCGTGTGGATCCAGGACTACCAGCTACAACTGGTCCCGCAGATGCTGCGCACACTGCGGCCCGACCTGACCATCGGTTTCTTCCTGCATATCCCGTTCCCGCCGATAGAGCTGTTCATGCAGATGCCGTGGCGCACCGAGATCATGGAGGGGCTTTTCGGCGCCGACCTGGTCGGGTTCCACCTGACCGGGGACGCCCAAAACTTTCTGGTCCTGGCCCGACGCCTGGTCGGCGCGATCACCTCCCGGGGCGCCGTGGGAGTGCGGTCACGATTCGGTGAGGCGCAGGTTGGCTCCCACACGGTCCGGGTGGGAGCCTTCCCGATCTCTATCGACTCCGCCGACCTCGACCGAAAAGCCCGGGAGCGCAGCGTCCGGCGCCGCGCCCGCGAGATCCGGGCCGAGCTGGGCAACCCGCGCAAGATCCTGCTCGGCGTCGATCGCCTCGACTATACGAAGGGCATCGACGTTCGGCTCAAAGCTTTTTCGGAACTGCTCGCCGAGGGCCGCGCGAAACGCGACGACACCGTGCTGATCCAGTTGGCGACGCCCAGCCGCGAACGGGTGGAAAGCTACCGCATTCTGCGCAACGACATCGAACGTCAGGTCGGCCACATCAACGGCGAATACGCCGAGGTCGGTCATCCGGTGGTGCACTACCTGCATCGCCCGGTGCCTCGCGAGGAGCTCATCGCGTTCTATGTGGCCGCGGATGTCATGCTGGTCACCCCGCTGCGCGACGGGATGAACCTGGTGGCCAAGGAGTACGTCGCCTGCCGCAGCGATCTCGGCGGCGCCCTGGTATTGAGCGAGTTCACCGGGGCCGCCGCCGAACTCCGGCAGGCTTACCTGGTCAATCCCCACGACCTCGAAGGGGTCAAGGACACCATCGAAGCCGCACTCGGCCAACCGGCCGAGGAGGGTCGGCGCAGGATGCGGTCGCTGCGCCGCCAGGTGCTGGCCCACGACGTCGACCGTTGGGCACGGTCGTTCCTCGATGCGCTCGCCGAGGCGCACCCGCGGGACGGCGGATAGCCCGCGCCCGTTCGAACCTTTGCCAACCCCCGTTTGGTGTCGCCGGGCAACGCCGGTAGACCTGCACCGACAGCGACTTCGACGCCGGCAAGTTCCGCAGCTTGCGCGCCGAGCAGCCGAACCCGGGGCTCAACTTCCCGCTGTCGGCCGGGGGCGTCGACTGCGGTGACCCGATGTGGCGGATTCGACGTTAAGATGTGCCGGTGACGCAAACGCTGCCGGCATTCGAGTCGAGCAATGTGAGCAAACACAGAATCCGCGGCGCGTCACTTGCGAAAGCTGGTGAACGGTGAGAGTCAAAAGCATCGTTGCGGGATCGCTTCTTGCAGGATGGCTGGGCACTGTCGCACTGGGCGCCGGCTTCGCCGACGCGGACCCGTGGGGCCCGCCGGGGCCCGTGCCCGGGCCGGGACCGGGCCCGGTGGGACCATGGGGACCGCCACCACCAGGACCCGGACCATGGGGACCGCCACCACCAGGACCCGGACCATGGGGACCGCCGCCACCAGGACCCGGACCATGGGGACCGCCGCCGCCCGCGCCGCCGGGATGGTGACGCGGGCGGTGAAACCTTGGCGGCCCGCAGGACGACGTCGGCGGTGAGCACGCGGAGTGCCACGCCATGCGGTTGCCACACCCCTCGTTCGTCGGTTGGCGCGAGACAGGCGGTCTCATCGGGTCCTCTACGTGTCGAGCCGGCTGCCGCCGGTCGTGTTCGGCTGGTGCCGCGCCGATGATCGCCGCTCGTCCCCGAAATCCGCGTGACTCCCCGGCCTCTTGAGCTCGCTGTCGAAGCGAGCTTCGAACAACTTTCCGCGGCGCTACCCGCCGCTGTCGGTCTGGCGATCGCCCGTCCTGATCGGACCTATTCACTGGGCAACTGGTGGTCGGGGGTGGCCTGGTGGACAATCAAAGTGCCGTTAGCGGTCGCGGCGTTGCGCCGCGCTCCCTCAGCAGCTCACGACCTGGCGGTCAAGGCCATCACCGAGTCCGACAACGCGGCGGCGGAGCGCTTATGGTCCCAGTTGGGCGAACCGGTCGATGCGGCCAGGCAGGTGCAGCGCATCATCGCCGAGGGCGGTGACACCGCGACGGTAGTCGAGTCGCGCCGGCTTCGGCGCGGTTTCACCGCGTTCGGTCAGACCCAGTGGAGCTTGCAACGGCAGGCGCGGTTCGCGCTGTTTCTGCCCTCCATTCCCGGCGCGGCCGACGTCGTCGGGCTCATGCGGCGCCTCACCACCGGCCAGAGGTGGGGGTTGGCCGCCAAAGGCTTTGCCGCCAAAGGCGGTTGGGGTCCCGGTGTGAACGGGGGGTATCTGGTCCGGCAATTCGGCATCGTGCCGACCCCGTCTGGACAGTGGGGTGTGGCGCTGGCGGCCGAGGACCCCGACGGAGTGTTCGAGACGGGAACCGAGGTGCTCGACACGCTGTCGGACTGGCTCGTCGGCCGGCTCCCCGGCCTAGCCCGTTATTGACAGCAACACCGCGCCGATCAGGTGCGGTGCGGATTCGTCGAATGCTGCGCGCTCATAGCCGCTGTTGTGGTCCAGCACGGTGGTCACGTTGGGGTTTTCCCGTGCCTGATCCACAATCCGAGACGCCGGGTACATCGCCGGAGCCGTCGGATTCCACCAAGAGCACCGGCGCGGTGCGGCGCGGCCCAGCGCCACCCCGGCCTGACGCCGGCCACCCACGCCGACAGATCTGGCGCCGGCCTACGCCGTTGGCCGCGAGGCCGCCATCCGGGTGATCGATACCACCGCAGGGCCCGGATGCAGCGGTTCGTGATGGCCTCTTCGGCGCCCGGCCCCGAAATACGTCGTGCTGCGACCAGTGCGACGTCGGCGCGGCTCACGTCCCACGCGCGTCCAATACAGACCGCAGGCAAAAGAGGCGCGTCCCCGGCCGGGAACGGGCGTTTGGCTCTCCCCCGACGCGGCTATGCACCGAAATGCACACCGCTCGGCGGGCTGCTGCGCGGTCCGCCGAGCCGTGATTGAGTTTTCGACCCGCCGATGGAGCCGATGGATAGGACGAAATGTTGACCGCTGAACCCTTCACCGCCACGGTTACCGGCACCCCGCGCATCGGCCCGAACCGCGAACTCAAGCGCGCCACCGAAGGTTACTGGGCCGGGCGAACCAGCCGGCAGGAGCTGGAGTCGGTCGCCGCGACACTTCGGCGGGACATGTCGTCGGGTCTGGCCGCCGCCGGCTTGGACTCGGTGCCGGTGAACACGTTCTCCTACTACGACCACATGCTCGACACGGCGTTCATGCTCGGTGCGCTGCCCGCACGCGTGGGCGACGTGTCCGACCCACTGGACCAGTATTTCGCGCTCGCTCGCGGTACCACGGATGTCGCACCGCTGGAGATGACGAAGTGGTTCGACACCAACTACCACTATCTGGTTCCCGAGATTGAGCCGGCAACACGCTTCGCGCTGACCGCGGACAAGGTGCTCGGCGAGCTGAACGAAGCGGTGGCGCAGGGGATCCCGGCACGTCCCGTCGTCATCGGTCCGCTCACCTTCCTGCTGCTGAGCAAAGGCATCAAGGGCGGGGGCGCACCGATCGAGCGGCTCGGGGAACTGGTGCCGATCTACGCGCAGCTGTTGTCTTTGCTCGCCGGCGACGGCGCGCGGTGGGTGCAATTCGACGAGCCGGCGCTGGGCACCGACATCTCCCCCGCCGCCCCGGCAATGGCGGAGTCGGTCTACAACGCGCTCGGCTCGGTCGATCGGCGGCCCGCCATCCACGTCGCGACCTACTTCGGCGACCCCGGTGCGTCGCTGGCGGCGCTGGCCCGCACGCCGGTCGAGGCGATCGGCGTCGACCTGGTGGCCGGTGCCAACACGGCGCTGGCCTCGGTTGCCGGGTTGGCCGGCAAGACATTGGTGGCCGGCGTCGTCGACGGACGCAACGTCTGGCGCACAGACCTGGGAGCCGCACTGGACAAGCTGACCGCGCTGCAGGAATCGGCGGGCGCCGTGGCGGTCTCGACCTCATGCTCCACACTGCATGTGCCGTACTCGCTGGAACCGGAAACCGGCATCGACGAAAAGCTGCGCGGCTGGTTGGCTTTCGGGCGGGAGAAGGTCGCCGAGGTGGTCACGCGGGCGCGCGCCTTGCGCGATGGGCGCGACACGGTCGCCGACGAGATCGCGGCCTGCACCGCCGCCGTGGAGTCCCGCCGCAAGGATCCGCGCCTGCACAACGAGCAGCTCCGCGCCCGCATCGCCTCGATCCTGGCGTCCGGTGTGCACCGCGGGAATCCGGCCCAACGCCGCGCGGCGCAGGAGGAGCGGCTGCGCCTGCCGCCGCTGCCGACCACGACGATCGGTTCCTACCCCCAGACGTCCGCGATCCGTAAGTCGCGAGCCGCGCTGCGGTCCGGTGAGATCGACAAGGCCGAATACGACCGCCGGATGAGGCAGGAGATC
>JAQTVU010000469.1 GCA_028706695.1 Mycobacterium sp. | reverse complement strand
CCGCCGGCGCCCCGCGCGATCATGCCCGGCAGTACCGCCAACGTAAGGTCGTGCACCCCCAGCACATTCAGCTGCACCTGGGCCCTCTCACCCGCCGGGTCCAGCGCCGCGACCGGACCGAACGTCGCGGTGCCCGCATTGGCGCACAGAATGGAGACGGTGCGGCCGGCCAGTTCGTCGCACAGTTTGGCCCGGTCGGCGGGTTCGGCCAAGTCGGCGGGTCGCACGTCGACGGTGACGCGGTACTTGTCGGCCAGGCGGGCCGCCAGCTGGTTGAGCAGTTCTTCGCGCCGCGCGGTGATGATCAGGCTGTGCCCCCGCGCGGCGAGCTCGGTGGCCAGCGCCTCCCCGATGTTCTGCGAAGCTCCGGTGACAACGGCGCGCGCATCGGGGCTGGGAGCGGGAACCGGCATGCCGCCAATCGTAGACGGGTGACCCGGCGACACCGGTGCGCTCGGGTCGCCTGTCGAACGCCCTCGCAGCTGATCTGGGCGCGGCGATGCCGGGCACGGCGGGTCGCATGCCGAACCAATAGAGTCGCGAACATGAGTCAGCCGGGGTCGCGTTCGGTCACACCTGCGCCATCTCGCGTTCTGGCGTGGGCGCTTTGGGACTGCGGCTCCACCGGTCTGAACGCGATCGTCTCGACATTCGTCTTCGCGGTCTATCTGACCAGCGGCGTGGGCGCGGACATGGCCGGCGGTACGACACCGGCCAGTTGGCTGGGTCGCGCTGCAGCCATCGCCGGGTTGACCGTGGCGGTGCTGGCCCCGCTGATCGGCGTGTGGGTGGAGTCACCGCATCGCAGGCGGGTGGTCCTGAGCGTGTTGACCGGCCTGGCGGTGACATTGACCTGCGCGATGTACTTCATCCGCGAACGGCCCACCTATCTGTGGGCCGGGTTGGTGCTGCTGGCGGGCACCGCGGCCTGCGGTGACCTGGCCAGCGTCCCGTACAACGCGATGCTGCGCCAGCTCTCGACGCCACAGACCGCCGGCCGGATCTCCGGGTTGGGATGGGCGGCGGGCTATCTGGGCAGCGTCTTTCTGCTGGTGCTGGTCTACACCGGATTCATTGCGGGCACCGGTCCCCAGCGCGGGGCGTTGCACCTGCCGGTCCGCGACGGGCTCTACGTCCGGGATGCGATGCTGCTGGCCGCGGCATGGTTCGCCGTGCTGGCCCTGCCGCTGCTGTTCGCCGCCCACCGGCTGCCCCGAGCGGAAGAGGCGCCCGAGCCGGTGAGCATGCTCGGTGGCTACCGCAAGCTGTGGGCGGAGGTCTCCGCCGAATGGCGCCGCGACCGCAACCTGGTCTACTTCCTGGTGTCCAGCGCGCTCTTTCGGGACGGGCTGGCGGCGGTCTTCGCCTTCGGCGCCGTGCTGGGCGTCAACGTGTACGGCATCTCGCAGGCCGACGTGCTGATATTCGGTGTGGCGGCCAGTGTGGTGGCCGCCGTGGGCGCGGTGCTCGGCGGGTTGGTCGACCACCGGGTCGGCTCCAAGCCCGTCATCATCGGATCGCTGACCGCGATCATCGTCGCCGGGCTCACCTTGATGGGGCTCTCCGGTCCGCCGGCTTTCTGGGTGTGCGGGGTGCTGCTGGCCCTGTTCGTCGGGCCGTCGCAGTCGTCGTCGCGGGCCCTGTTGCTGCACATGGCCCGAGAGGGCCGGGAAGGGGTCGCGTTCGGCCTCTACACGATGACCGGCCGGGCGGTGTCGTTCCTGGCGCCCTGGTTGTTCTCCGTTTTCGTCGACGTGTTCGGCGCCGTGCGCGCCGGCCTCGGCGGCATCTCGGTGGTGCTGATCGCCGGACTGCTAGGGATGCTGAAGGTCCGCGTCCCGGTCCGCGGCCTCCCCGTACCCGAACCGTCCCAGCGGGCCGTCTGAAGGGCGCTCAGCCGCCCCGGGCGTCGCAGATCGTCAGACCGATCCCGACCCGCCGACTCACCTGCACCCCGCCGATGGTGACCGAACAGGTGACGTCGTTCCCGAAGTTCACGATCGTGACGTTGGCCGGATGGGTGGCCGTTTTAGCCAGGCTGACCTCTTTGCTCCAGGGCAGCGCGACGTTGAACTCGGTCTGGATGACGTCGCCGGTCCCGATGTACATGATGCTCAGCGCGCGGCCCTGCCCGGTGACGTTGTAGACGACGTCCCGCATGGCGGCCGGCGGCGTCGTCTCGGTGGGGCTCTCGGGACCGTACGTCGGGGGCAGCGGCGCGGGAGCGGGTGATGACGGTGAGGTTCGCGTCGGCGGGGCCGGCTTCGGCATCGTCGTGCTGGGTTCCGGCATTGCGGGCAACGGCGGGACGGCGGTCTGCCTTTTGACCGCGCCGTTGGCGATTATCAGGGCGATCACCAGGCTGACGACCAGCAGGATCGCCATACCGGCGGTGATCCACAACCAGCGCGGGGTCTTCGGGCCCTGGGGCGGCGGGGGAACCATCCCGCCCGGGGGCCGGCCGCCCGGAGGCGGCTGACCTTGCTGCCAGTTGGCCGGCAAAGCCGCGGTCTGGCTGGTCTGGCTGGGGCTGGGCGCCGCCCAGTGCGGCGCGTAACCCCCGTAGGTCGGCGCGAAGGGGGCTTGGTCGGCGTAGGCCGGATCGACGGGCTGCGGATACCCGCGGCCCTCCGGCACCGTCGGTTCTGCGCCCGGTAGAGGGCGACTGAACCGCTCGGTTGGACGCGAATCGGTCATGTCCACCTCATGGCATGCAGGGTACCTGCGCGGTGCCCAGGAGCGGGCGGCTCACTTGCACCGGCTCACCGGCACCGGCTTCCGGCTTCAAGCGCCGCTACCGTCATCGCCCGCATGACGGCACGCGACCTGGCCGCGCGGCCGGGCGGAGTGCGCGCATTCTCCGCCGACTTCGCGCTGTGCGGCGTGGAGTTCAGCAGGCCGAAGACCGCGTGGGCGGCCAACCGGGCATCGGCCTCCGCCAATTCCGGATTGAGTTCGCGCAGCACACCCACCCAGACCTCCACGTACTGGCGTTGCGCTTTCCGCACCTGTTTCTGGGCCGTCTCGGGCAGCTGGGCGAGATCGCGGTCCTGGATGCGGATCAGGTCGGGCTCGCCGAAGGCGAAGTCGAGGTGAAAGTCGATGAGCCCGTCCAGCGCCTCGGCCGCGTCGGAGCTGCGGGCCCGCACATCGCGGGCACCGCCGAGCAACCGGGCGCTGATGCCGACCAGCAATTCGACCAGCAGCGACTCCTTGATGGGGAAATGCCGGTAGATGGCCGGCCC
>JAQTVU010000468.1 GCA_028706695.1 Mycobacterium sp. | reverse complement strand
CGAACGGGCGCTGACCGACGCTTCCCGGATCGCCGACGTCGCCGCGGTGCGTGCCCGCTTCGGTGACCGCGCACCGGTGCTGATCGAGACGACGCTGTTGCGCCGGCGCGCCCCCGACAAGCTCGGCGGGCTCGGCGACGTCTCCGCCTGGCTGTTCACCGACGAGGCGCTGCAGCAGGCAACCGCGGCGCCCGTGGCGCTGTATCGGGCCGGGCGGCTGGCCGCCGGGCCGGGCCGCCCGGGCGTCGTGGTCCACGATGTGACCTGTTCGGTCGGCACCGAACTGGCGGCCCTGCGCGCCCACGGCATCGACGCGGTGGGCAGCGATGTCGACGCGGTGCGGCTGGCGATGGCCCGCCACAATCTGGGCGCCGGCACCGCCCTGTGCCGTGCCGACGCCCTGCACCCGGTCACCCGCGACACGGTCGTCGTCGTCGACCCGGCGCGCCGCCAGGAAGGGCGGCGGCTGCGCCCCGCGGACTACCGGCCCAGCCTGGGCGCGCTGATCGACACCTACCGCGATCGCGACCTCGTCGTAAAGTGTGCTCCCGGAATAGATTTCGATCATGTCAAACGCTTGGGGTTCGACGGCGAGATCGAGGTGACGTCGCACCTGGGTTCGGTGCGGGAAGCGTGCCTGTGGTCCCCCGGGCTGAGCGAGCCCGGCGTCCGCCGCCGGGCCAGCCTCCTGGACCGCGGCGAGCAGCTCACCGACACCGAGCCGGATGACTGCCCGGTTCGGCCGGCCGGGCGATGGATCGTCGACCCCGACGGTGCCGTGGTCCGGGCCGGGCTGGTGCGCCACTACGGCGCGCGGCACGGGCTGTGGCAACTCGACCCCGAGATCGCCTACCTGTCCGGAGAACGGCTGCCGCCGGGCGTGCGAGGCTTCGAGGTGCTCGAACAGCTTCCGTTCGACGAGCGCCGGCTGCGCCAGGCACTGTCGGCCCTGGACTGCGGGGCGGTGGAAATCCTGGTCCGCGGTGTGCGCGTCGACCCCGACGCGCTGCGCCGCCGGCTCCGGTTACGCGGCGGCCGGCCCCTGTCGGTCGTCATCACCCGCATCGGCGCCGGGGCCGCCGGGCGCGCGACGGCCTTCGTGTGCCGTCCTTCCCGATAGTGCCCGGGTACGCTGGCGGCGGCCACTTCTGGAGTTTGCGAGGGCAATTCGACGATGCGTTACCTGATCACGGCCGCGGCGCTGCTTTCCGCGGCCGCGCTGGGCTGGCCGGTGGCCGCCGCGCCGTCGCCGTCGTCGTGCGCCGCGCTGGGCGGCGTGATCGAAGCGGGCCAGATGTGCTATGTGCACGCCGCAAGCCGCAACTACATCCTGAACATGACCTTCCCCGCCGACTACCCCGACGAGCAAGCACTGACCGACTACCTCACCAAAAATCGCGACGGGTTCGTCAACGTCGCGCAAAGTTCGGGATCACGCGACCAGCCCTACCAATTGGATGCCACCAGCGAACAGCACGCGTCCGGCAAACCACCACACGAGACCCGCAGCGTGGTCCTCAAGTTCTTCGAGGACCTCGGTGGGACCCACCCCTCGAATTGGTACAAGGCGTTCAATTACAACCTGGGAACCAAGCAACCGATCACTTTCGACAACTTGTTCGCCCCGGGCGCCACGCCGCTGGACAGCATCTTCCCGCTCGTGCAGCGCGACCTGGAACCGCAGAGCCCGTTCGGCGCCACGATCCCGCCCGCCACCGGCCTGGACTCCTCGCGCTACCAGAACTTCGCCATCACCGACGACCAGCTGATCTTCTACTTCGCCCCGGGCGAGATGCTGCCGGCGTTTGCCGGGCCGGTCCAGGCCCCGGTGCCGCGCAACGCGATCCCACCGCTGGCGATCTAGCGGATCAGGTTGGCCCCCACCCGTAGACCTGACCGTCGCTGGTGGCGGCCACGACGCGGCGGTCCGTGCCGACCGCCACCCCGACCGGATACCCGCCGGCCGCGGGAAGCGCATAGATGTTGGTCGTGTGGCCGTTACCCGGGTCGAACACCAGCAACGACAGACCGGGCGCTTGCGGTGGCCCAGCGACCACCGTGTAGCCCACGGTGCTGCCGGCCAAGCTCGACGACGACAGGGGAGTGACGTCATCACGGCGCCAGATCTGATCGGCATGGTCACCGGCATCCTTGAACGCCGCCAGGCGCGTATCGGGGCCACCGCCCGCCACGATTAGCCCCTGCGGGGTGACTGCAGGCGGCGTCTGCGCCAAAAACCCCAGCGGCGCGGACCATTTCACCTTGCCGTCGGCGGTGTGCAGCGCCCACAGCCGTTCGTCACGGCCATTGACGTAGACGGTGGACCCGTCGACGGACAGCACCGGGCTGGCGATCACGCCGGCGCCCACGGCATCGCTGGACCATTCCCGGGTCAGCTGGCCGCCGTGGTACTTCAGCCCGACCAGCCCCGCGGCCGGCGCGCCCGGCTGCCAGATGCCGACCACCACCATCTCGCTGGCCGCCGAGAAGGCGGGGGCGGCCGCAACCGGGCAGCCCGGCCGCGCGGGTGCGCAGTCGGCCAAGCCGCGCACCGCATCGGTGGGATCGATGCCCTCCACCAGATCCATCGGGCTGCCGACCACGATGCCGCGGTGGGCGTCGAAAACCAGCACCTGTCCCAGGTGGGTGACCACCAGCAGCTGCCCGTGGCCCAGGAACCGCGGCGTGGTGGGCATCCCGATCACCGGCCGCCGCCACCGCGTCCACTGCGTCACCGGAAAAGACAGAAACGCCCCCGGCTGCCCGACATAGAGGTTGTCGAAACCGTCGAACAGCGCCCCGGCGAAACCGCCGCCCTGCATCAGCCGCACACACCAGCGCTGCCGGCCGTTGTCGTCGTTTTGCCACTCCATCAGCGAACACCCGGCCGGGGTCTGGGCGTTGAGACCGAGATAGCTGCGCGCGCTAAGCGCCGGGCCGGCCCCGAGGGTCCCCTTGACCGAACGCGTCCACTGCAACGACAAGCTGGGCGCGCCGCCGGTGCCGGTGTAGCTGCTGTTGGCGGCGTCACCGTATGGCGCCGGCCAGCCCTGCGCGGCCGAGGCATCCACCCAGGAGTCGGTGTTGCCGCAACCGCTCAGCCCGACCGCGGTCACCGTCGCGAGCAGCGCAGCCGACCACCGCCGAAGCCCTCGCGGGACGTGTCGGGCCAGCACCTCGGTTTCCCAAATCCTTCTTCTACCCGGGACGCCCGGTGCGGACCCGGCCGTTCGGCATGAGCAGCGTTT
>JAQTVU010000019.1 GCA_028706695.1 Mycobacterium sp. | reverse complement strand
AAGCGGCCGCAGGAAGGCGCCATCATCACCGGCTGGGACTATCCCTCCTGCGAGGCCATCGGCCTGCTGAAGATGGACTTCCTGGGCCTGCGCAACCTCACCATCATCGGCGACGCGATCGACAACATCCGGGCCAACCGGGGAATCGAGCTCGACCTGGAATCCGTGCCGCTGGACGACCAGCCCACCTACGAGTTGCTGGGCCGCGGCGACACGCTGGGTGTGTTCCAGCTCGACGGCGGGCCGATGCGCGACCTGCTGCGCCGCATGCAGCCGAGCGGCTTCCAGGACATCGTCGCGGTGCTCGCCCTCTACCGGCCCGGGCCGATGGGCATGAACGCCCACAACGACTACGCCGACCGCAAGAAGGGCCGGCAGGCGATCAAACCCATTCACCCGGAGCTGGCCGAACCGCTGCGCGACATCCTCGCCGAGACCTACGGCCTGATCGTCTACCAAGAGCAGATCATGCGCATCGCCCAGCAGGTGGCCGGCTACTCGCTGGCCCGAGCCGACATCCTGCGCAAGGCCATGGGCAAAAAGAAACGCGAGGTGCTGGAGAAGGAGTTCGAAGGGTTCTCGGAGGGGATGAGGGCCAACGGCTTCTCCGCCGGGGCCGTCAAGGCGCTGTGGGACACCATCCTGCCGTTCGCCGACTACGCGTTCAACAAGTCCCACGCGGCCGGCTACGGGTTGGTCTCCTACTGGACGGCCTACCTCAAGGCCAACTACGCCGCCGAATACATGGCCGGCCTGCTGACCTCGGTCGGCGACGACAAGGACAAGGCGGCCGTCTACCTGGCCGACTGCCGCAAGCTAGGCATCACCGTGTTGCCGCCCGACGTCAACGAATCCGGACTGAACTTCGCCTCGGTGGGCACCGATATCCGCTACGGGCTGGGCGCGGTACGCAACGTCGGCGCCAACGTGGTCAATACGCTGATCCAAACCCGCAGCGACAAAGGCAAATTCACCGACTTCTCGGACTACCTGAACAAGATCGACATCTCGGCCTGCAACAAGAAGGTCACCGAGTCGCTGATCAAGGCCGGGGCCTTCGACTCGCTGGGTCATGCCCGCAAGGGCCTGTTCCTGGTGCACACCGACGCCGTCGACTCGGTGCTGGGCACCAAGAAAGCCGAGGCGATGGGTCAGTTCGACCTGTTCGGCGGCTCCGCTGGCGAGGGCGCCGGAGATGCGGTGTTCACCATTAAAGTGCCCGACGACGAGTGGGAGGACAAGCACAAGCTGGCCCTCGAGCGCGAGATGCTGGGGCTGTACGTGTCCGGGCATCCGCTCAACGGGGTCGCGCACCTGTTGGCGGCCCAGGTCGACACCGCGATCCCGGCGATCCTCGACGGCGATGTGCCCAATGAGGCCCAGGTGCGGGTGGGCGGCATCCTGGCGTCGGTGAACCGGCGCGTCAACAAGAACGGCATGCCGTGGGCCTCAGCGCAACTGGAAGACCTCACCGGCGGTATCGAGGTGATGTTCTTCCCGCACGCATACTCCAACTACGGCGCCGACATTGTCGACGACGCGGTGGTGCTGGTCAACGCCAAGGTGGCGATCCGCGACGACCGGATCTCCCTGATCGCCAACGACCTTGTGGTACCGGACTTTTCCAATGCGCAGCCGGACCGGCCGCTGGCGGTGAGCCTGCCCACCCGGCAGTGCACCATCGACAAGGTGACCGCGCTCAAGCAGGTGTTGGCGCGCCATCCCGGGACCTCCCAGGTGCATCTGCGGCTCATCAGCGGGGACCGCATCACCACGCTGGAGCTGGACCAGTCGCTGCGGGTGACGCCCTCGCCGGCGTTGATGGGCGACCTCAAGGAGCTGCTCGGCCCCGGCTGCCTGGGCGGCTGAGCGCCCGGCTTCGCGACTCGGGGCGCGGGCCAACGTCCGCGAGCGGGGACGTGTCGACATAACCGCCCGGCGGGTCACGCCGCCGGACGGTTATGTATCACGCCGTCTTTCATGACGAAGTCGACTCGGCCGGTCACCTCGATGTCGGTGAGGGGATCGCCGGGCATGGCGATCACATCGGCGATCTTGCCCTCGGCGATCACGCCCAGGCCGTCCAGACCCAGCAGTTCGGCGGCCACACTGGTGGCCGCCCGCAGCGCGCGCAGCGGCGTGATGCCCGTCGACACCATCGTCGGGAACTCGCGCCAATTCTCGTGATGGGGAAACATTCCCGCATCGGTTCCGAACGCGACCCGCACCTGGCTGGCGGCCAGCCGATCGGCGGCGTCCAACAGGGCCGGGCGATACTTGCGGATCTTGCGCCGGGTGAACTCGCTGACGCCGTCCCAGCAGGGGTCGTCCTCGTCTCGCCACGCGCCGGACAGGACCGCGTACTGGGTCGGCACCATGAACGCCCCGGCGTCTTGCATGATGCGCAAGGTGTCGGCCGAGGCGAGGTTTCCGTGCTCGACGCTGCGGACCCCGGCGCGCACGGCCCGCCGGATGCCCTCGTCGCCGTAGCTGTGCGGCGTGACCGGCACACCGAGGTCGGCGGCCGTTGCCACCAACACGTCCATCTCGTGCTGGCTGTAGGTGGCGTGGGCGGGATCGTCGGAGGGCGAGGAAAATCCGCCGGTGGCCGCGAACTTGATCCAGTCGGCGCCGGCGCGGATCTCCCGCCTGACCCGGGTGCGGATTTCGTCGGCGCCGTCGGCCGCGCCCATCTCGAGCGGCCGCGCCGAACCCTGATACTGGTCGGCGACCATCGCGCTGAAGTCGCCATGGCCCCCGCGCGCCGAGATCATGTGCGGCGCCACCAGCATCCGCGGGCCCTCGACCAGGCCGGCCGCCACCGCCTCGCGCAGGTCGACCGTCGGGTAATCGATGTCCCCGCAGGCCAGGTCGCGGATCGTGGTGAACCCGTTCATCAGCAGGGCCCGCAGCACCGGGAGCGAGTTCAGTGCCTTGGCCACGCTGGAGTGCGCGGTCACCGCCGAACCCAACTCCGGTGTCAACATGACGTGGGTGTGGCAGTCCATGAACCCCGGCGCCAGGGTGTGGCCCGACAGGTCGACCACCTGCGCGTCCGGCGGCGCCTCGATCACATCGGCCACCCGCCGGATGCGGCCGTCGGCGACCAGCACCTGCTGCGGGACCGCCCGATCGGAAATGCCGTCCCACACGGTGGCGCCGACGATCAGCGTCGCCGGTACCGTTCCCGCCCGTCCCGTTTCCCTTGGCATCATGATCCCGAACGTACCCGGGCCGCCCGGTCGGTCCGTGATCCCGGACCTAGCCTTGACCTAGCCTTGACCTCTAGCCTCACCGATGTCAGGGGGAGGTCGCCGCGGCGTTTCACCGCGACCGCGATCAGGCTCGGGGAGCCGGCCAGGAGGCGCTGACCGGCCGAGGCCGACGATTTTCCGACACGTGCGCGGAGATCACTTTGGCGGCGACTCTAGCCGCAACGTCGATGACTTTGGTGTTGCAGTCCTGGGACACCCGGCGCAACAACTCGAAGGCGGCGTCCGCATCGATGCCGAACCGTTCCATCAGGACACCCTTGGCCTGGCCGATGACATCACGGCTGGCCAAAGCGCTGCGGAACTGCTCCTGGCGCCGGATGGCCTTCCACGCCAGGCTGGTGTGCGCGGCGAACAGCGCGCCCAGGTGCGCGGTGTCGCCGTCGAACGCGCGCGCGATGTCGGTGTAGAAGTTGAGGGACGCCTGCGTCTTGTCCTCAGGAGAAAGCCGGAACGACATGATGCTCCGCACGGGGGTGGCGCGCAGCGCGGCGTGCCGGTAGCGCGGCCAGCGGCTCTCGGTGGCCAGGTCCGGCACCAGGACGGCATCCGCGTTGCGGGCCGCCCACAGGCAGGGCCCTTCCTGGACGCCGCGTTCTACGTCGTCCAGCCGGGACGGGTAGTGATGGGTGGCGGCGAGCGTGCTCACCGCACCGGAATGATCCACAACGGTGATCCCGACGTATTTCGCCCCGGGGACCGACGCCGCGGCGATCGCGTTGATCTCGCGCAGCGCCGACTCGAAATCGGTTCCGTCGCGGCGGTGATCAACCTCGTCGAGGATCCGAAAGATGTGCGCCCGTTCGACCGATAATGTGTCGTCCGATTCTGCCTGCGCTGGGGTCTTCGATGGCGAGCCGACGTTTTGGTGGCGGCGAGTCATGGCTTCTTCCGTTTCTAAAGCGCCCCGTCCATCCGTTTACCGGGATCCGACCTCACCCCGGACCCTGTCGCCCCCTGACCAGAACTATCTCACCGGGCCGCCCAGCCGACAAGCATTGCCGTGCCACAGATCGCCCGAACCGAAACGCCATTCCGCTTTTTGAAATGGCTGATATGCATGGCAGACCGCAATTGATTGAATGTGGCGCAAATTTTCGCTACCTGGACAATATGGGCCGCGCCGTTCGCCGCACGTACCGCCGCGAGCCGGCGCTCGGCGGCGTCTTGCCGGCCCCCGGCGCGGGGGAGTGTCCGGCATGCCGCAACGGCCGGCGCCCAAATCGGCGGCGCCCCGAAGCATCCGGTGTGGTACCACAACGTCAAGAAGAACCCGCGGGTCGAGCTGCAGGACGGCGCGGAAACCCGCGACTACGCGGCTCGTGAGGTGTTCGGGTGAGGAAGGTGAGGAAAAGGCCGGCTGGTGGGAGCGCGCCGTCGAGGCCTGGCCGGACTACCCCGAGTACCAGAAGCCGAGTACCAG
Source organism: Mycobacterium sp. (assembly GCA_028706695.1). GTDB lineage: Bacteria > Actinomycetota > Actinomycetes > Mycobacteriales > Mycobacteriaceae > Mycobacterium. The sequence goes on along the minus strand of JAQTVU010000019.1, from coordinate 8,511 downwards.
AAGAAGACGGACCGCCAGATTCCGGTGTTGGTGCTGACCCCGGTGAGCTGCCTTCCGGGCCCGCCGGCATGGCACCATTGACCGGTGTCCGCCGAACTGACCACCAGCCCGCGCGACCCGGTGTTCCCGCCGGTGTCGGCGGCCGACGTCGACGGCGCGGCCAACCGGATCGCCCCGGTGGTCACGCCGACCCCGTTGCAGTTCAGCGATCGGTTGTCGGCGATCGTCGGCGCGCAGGTATACCTCAAGCGCGAAGACCTGCAGGTCGTGCGCTCCTACAAGCTGCGCGGCGCCTACAACTTGCTGGTGCAGCTCTCCGCGGAGGAGCTGGCCGCCGGCGTGGTGTGCTCGTCGGCGGGCAACCATGCGCAGGGCTTCGCTTATGCGTGCCGGAGGTTGGGCGTGCATGGCCGCGTCTACGTGCCCGCCAAGACACCCCAGCAGAAGCGTGACCGGATCCGCTACCACGGCGGGGAGTTCATCGAGCTGATCGTGGGCGGGGCGACCTACGATCTCGCCGCCGAGGCGGCGCTGGCCGACGTCGAACGCACCGGCGCCACGCTGGTGCCGCCGTATGACGACCCGCGCACCATCGCCGGCCAGGGGACGATCGCCGTGGAAATCCTCGCCCAACTCGACCGGTTCGGCGGGGAGCCCGACCTGGTGGTCGTCCCGGTGGGCGGCGGGGGCTGCATCGCGGGCATCACCGCCTACCTGGCCGAGCGGACGACCGACACGGCGGTGCTGGGTGTGGAGCCGGCCGGGGCGGCGGCGATGATGGCCGCGCTGGCCGGCGGCGGGCCGGTGACGCTCGACCACGTCGACCAGTTCGTCGACGGGGCCGCGGTGCGGCGGGCCGGCACGCTGACCTATGCCGCCCTGGCCGCCGCCGGGGACATGGTGTCGATCACGGCGGTCGACGAGGGAGCGGTGTGCACCGCGATGCTCGACCTCTACCAGAACGAGGGCATCATCGCCGAGCCGGCCGGCGCGCTGTCGGTGGCCGGCCTGCTGGAAGCCGACGTCGAGCCCGGATCCACCGTGGTGTGCCTGATCTCGGGCGGCAACAACGATGTGTCGCGCTACGGCGAGGTGCTGGAGCGCTCGCTGGTTCACCTGGGGCTCAAGCACTACTTTCTGGTGGACTTCCCGCAGGAGCCGGGGGCGTTGCGGCGCTTCCTGGACGAGGTGCTCGGGCCCAACGACGACATCACCCTGTTCGAGTACGTCAAGCGCAACAACCGGGAGACCGGCGAGGCGCTGGTGGGCATCCAGCTGGGGTCATCCGCCGAACTCGACGGGCTGCGGTCGCGGATGCGGGCCACGGACCTAAACATCGAAACGCTCGAGCCCGGGTCGGCGGCCTACCGGTATCTCCTGTAGCCGTTGGTGCGGCGCAGGATGGCGAAGGACCGGCCGTCCAGCGCGGTGCCGTCGGCCTCGCAGGTCGGCTCGCCCCACGTCAGCACCAGCTCGCCGATGACCGGTACCCGCACCGGTGCGGTGCCCACGTTGCAGGCGATGCTCAGCCGGCCGCGGTGCATGAGCACCCAGCGCCGGTCCGCGTCGTAGTCGACGACCAGGTGATCCAGCCAGGGGTCGGCCAGCTCAGGTTCGTTGCGGCGCAACGCGATCAGCTCGCGATACAGCCGGTGCAACCGGGCGTGCTCGCCGGTGCGCAGCTCGTCCCAGTTCAGCTTGGAGCGCTGGAAGGTCCGCGGGTCCTGCGGATCGGGGATGTCGTCGGCGTCCCAACCGTGCTCGGCGAACTCGGCCTTGCGGCCCTCGGCGGTCGCGCGGGCCAGCTCCGGTTCGGGGTGCGAGCTGAAGAACTGGAACGGGGTCGACGCCCCGTACTCCTCGCCCATGAAAAGCATTGCCGTGTAAGGTGATGCGAGCACCAGGGCGGCCTTGACGGCCAGCTGGCCGCCGGTCAGGTGCTGCGACGGCCGATCCCCGAGGGCCCGGTTGCCGACTTGGTCATGGGTGCAGGTGTAGGCGACCAACCGGGTGGCCGGGATGCTGGCCGTGTCCAGCGGCCGCCCGTGGCGGCGGCGCCGGAACGACGAATAGGTGCCGGCGTGAAAGAAGCCGTGCCGCAACGTTTCCGCCAGCGTGGCCAGCGACCCGAAGTCGGCGTAGTAGCCCCGGCGCTCGCCGGACACCGCGGCGTGGATGGCGTGATGCACGTCGTCGTCCCATTGCGCGGTGATCCCGTATCCGCCGCGATCGCGCGGGGTGATCAGCCGCGGGTCGTTGCGGTCGCTCTCGGCCACCAGCGACAACGGGCGGCCCAATTGCCCGGAAAGATGGTCGGTTTCGGTGGCCAGCTCCTCGAGCAGGTGGATCGCGGTGGTGTCCACCAGCGCGTGCACCGCGTCGAGGCGCAGGCCGTCGGCGTGGAAGTCGCGCATCCAGCGCAGCGCGCACCCGATGATGTAGCGGCGCACCTCGTCGGAGCCGGCGTCGGCGATGTTGATGGCTTCGCCCCACGGGTTGGTGCCCGAGGACAAATACGGCCCGAACTTCGGCAGGTAGTTGCCCGACGGGCCGAGATGGTTGAACACCGCGTCGATCAGCACCCCCAAACCCCGCCCGTGGCAGGCGTCGACGAAGCGGACCAGCCCGTCGGGCCCCCCGTAGGGTTCGTGCACGCTGTACCACAGCACGCCGTCATAACCCCAGCCGTGGGTGCCGGCGAAGGAGTTCACCGGCATCAGCTCGACGAAGTCCACCCCGAGATCCACCAGGTAGTCCAGCTTTTCGATGGCCGCCGCGAAGGTGCCGGGGCCGGTGAACGTGCCGAGATGCAACTCGTAGATCACCGCTCCCTGCACCGACCGGCCGGACCAGTCGGCGTCGGTCCAGGCGGCCCGCGCCGGTTCCCACAACTGCGAGCGCTGGTGCACCCCGTCGGGTTGACGCGGCGATCGCGGGTCGGGCAGCACGGCGGGGTCGTCGTCGAGCAGGAAGCCGTAGCGGGCGTCCGGCGCCGTGTCGACGCTGGCGTGCCACCAGCCGTCGCCGGTGCGCGTCATCTCGTGCACCCGGCCATCGACGTCGAGCCGGACCAGCCGGGGTTTGGGCGCCCAGACCCGGAACTCAGTCATGGTGGCGCTCGAGCAGCACGACGGGCAGGTCGGCGAACAGTTGGGCGGCCGAGGTCGGCCCGTCGGCGATGGCGCCGGTCAGCGTGTCCTTCCAGGTTCCTGCGGGCAGCGGCAGCACGGTGTTGCCCCAGCCGCTTTCGGCCAGCCGCACCGTCCAGCGCGTCACCGCGACCAGGATGTCCTCGCCGCGGCGGAACGCCACCAGGTGTTCGCCGGCCTGCCCGTCGGCCAGGATGGGCGCATAACGCCCGGCCAGGAAGCACTTCGGGTGGCTGCGCCGCAGCCGCAGCGCCGTGGTCACCACCCGCAGTTTGGGATGCTGCAGCTGACTCAGCGCGGCCCGGCGGGCGGCGTAGTCGACCGGACGGCGGTTGTCCGGGTCGACCAGGCTGTCGTCCCACAGCTCGGTGCCCTGGTAGACGTCGGGTATCCCGGGCACGGTCAGCGCCAGCAGCTTCTGGCCCAGCGCATCGCTGGCGGCGTGCGAATTGAGCTGGCCGACAAGCTCGGTCAACTGGCCGGCCACCGGGCCGTCGAGCACGGTGTCCAGCCAGCGGTGCACGGCATCCTCGAAGGCGGTGTCGGGGCCGTTCCAGGAGGTGTGCCAGGCCGCTTCCCGGATGGCCTTCTCGGCGTAGCCGTGCAGCCGTTCGCGCAGCGCGGCGGTGCCCCTCCCGCTTTCGGGGCCGCCGACCGGCCACACCCCGAAGATGTTCTGCCACAGGAACTGTCCGGTGGCCGGGTCGGGGGAGGGAGCCTGGGTCTCCCAGCGGCGGACGAATTCGGTCCACAGCGACGGCACCTGGGACAGCACCCCGATGCGGGCGCGCACGTCCTCGCCGCGCTTGGTGTCGTGAGTGGTCAACGTCGTCATCGACTGCGGCCACATGCGGGCGCGGGTAGCGGCGCGTTGATGAAACTCCGCCACGCCCACCCCGAACCGGCGCGGTTCGCCGCCCACCTCGTTGAGGGACACCAGCCGGGCGTCGCGGTAGAACAGGCAGTCCTCGGTTGCCTTGGCGGTCACCGCCCCGCACAGCTGCTGCAGCCGGGTGGCCGGCTCGCCGCCGCGGGCCAGCGCCGCGGCGAGCACCTCCAGCGCGGGCGCCAGATCCGGTGCGGCCGCCTGCGTTTCGGCCAGCGCGACGGGCATTGCCGCGGCCAGGCCGGGGTAGTCGCTGCGGTAGACTCCGATGTGGGTGAGCAGCGCGGCCACCGCCTCGGGCAAGCGTGGGTGGTCGGCGCCGGCCGCCGCCACCACCGCCCGCCGCAGCCGGCGCAACTCGCTGGCCAGCGTGTCGGTGGCCGCGCGGGTCTTGAGCTGGGCCAACAGTTGCGGCATCGCGGCGTAGTCGACACCGGAAGACTCGACCAGCGCGGTCAACACCGGCGCCCCCGCCGGGTCGACGAACACGCCGCCCACCTCCCGCAGCACGTCATAGCCGGTGGTCCCGGCCACCGGCAGGGTGGGCTCCAGCGCCTCGTCGGGGGCCAGGATCTTCTCGATCACGATCCAGGGGTCCGGACCGACCAACTCGCGCAACCTGGCCAGATACCCACCGGGGTCGGACAATCCGTCGGGGTGGTCGATGCGCACGCCGTCGACCAGGCCCTCGTCCACCCAGCGGGCCACCTCGGTGTGGGTGGCGTCGAACACCGCGCGGTCTTCCTGACGCAGCCCGGCCAGCGAGGTGATCGAGAAGAACCGGCGATAGCCGCACACGCCGGTGCGCCAGCCCACCAGCCGGTAGTGCTGACGGTCGTGCACCTGCGGCCCGGTGCCCGTCGCGGTGCCGGGCGCGATGGGCAACGCCAGGTCGCCCAGCCGCAGCAGCTCGCCGTCGACCTTCAGGTCGGCGACGTCGTCGTCGCAGCCCAACACCGGCAACACGATGCGGCCGTCCTCGTCCAGATCCCAGTCGATGTCGAAATAGGTTGCGTAAGGCGAAGATCGCCCGTTGCGCAGGACGTCCCACCACCACGGGCTCTGGTCGGGCGGGTCGACGCCGACGTGGTTGGGCACGACGTCGACGATCAGGCCCATGCCGCGGGCCCGGGCCGCCGCCGACAGCCGCGCCAGCCCGTCGGCGCCGCCGATCTCGGGGGATACCGCGGTGGGGTCGGCGACGTCGTAGCCGTGCGCAGACCCGCGGACCGCGGTGGTGATGGGTGACAGGTACAGGTGCGAGACGCCGAGCTCGTCGAAGTAGTCCAGCAGCCCCTCGGCGTCGGCGAAGGTGAACGCGAACCCGCTGGACTCACCCCGCAGCTGCAGCCGGTAGCTGGCCAGAACTGGCAATGCCATGCGTCACAACGTCTTACGGAACAGCAGCAGCGAACGTGACGGCACCCAGATCGTCTCGTCGGCGTTCACCACCTGGTCGGCGTCGCCCACCGGATCGTTGGTGTCCAGTTCCATGGTCCACTCGCTGGCGTAGTCGGCGTGCGGCATCGCGAACTCCATCGGTCGCTCGTCGGCGTTGAAGCACAACAGGAATGAGTCGTCGACGACCCGCTCCCCGCGGGCGTTGGGGGCCGTGATGGCCTCGCCGTTGAGGAACACCGCCACGCACTTGTGCAGGGGTTTGCCCCAGTCCTCGTGGGTCATCTCCTGGCCGGCGGGTGTCAGCCAGGCGATGTCGCGCACTTCCGGCCCGCTGCGGATGGGCTCGCCCTCGAAGAACCGCCGCCGGCGGAACACCGGATGGACCTTGCGCAAGGTGGTCACCTTGCGCGCGAACGCCAGCAGGTCGGCGTTCTTTTCGGCCAATGACCAATTCATCCAGGCCAATTCCGAATCCTGGCAGTAGGCGTTGTTGTTGCCGTCCTGGGTCCGCCCGATCTCGTCGCCGTGGGAGATCATCGGGGTGCCCTGGCTGACCATCAGCGTCGCCCAGAAATTGCGCATCTGGCGGCAGCGCAGCTCGACGACGTCGGGGTCGTCGGTGGGCCCTTCGACGCCGCAGTTCCATGACCGGTTGTGGCTTTCCCCGTCCCGGTTGTCCTCGCCGTTGGCCTGGTTGTGCTTCTCGTTGTAGGACACCAGGTCGTTCAGCGTGAACCCGTCGTGGCAGGTGATGAAGTTGATGCTGGCGCTGGGGCGCCGCCCGGTCGCCTCATACAGGTCCGACGACCCGGTCAGCCGGGACGCGAACTCGCCGAGGGTTGCGGGCTCGCCGCGCCAGTAGTCGCGCACAGTATCGCGGTACTTCCCGTTCCACTCGGTCCACAAACCCGGGAAGTTGCCGACCTGGTAGCCGCCCTCCCCGACGTCCCACGGCTCGGCGATCAACTTGACCTGGCTGATGATCGGATCTTGTTGCACCAGGTCGAAAAACGCGCTCAACCGGTCGACGTCGTGCAACTCGCGGGCCAAGGTGGCGGCCAGGTCGAAGCGGAACCCGTCGACGTGCATGTCGAGCACCCAGTAGCGCAGCGAGTCCATGATCAGCTGCAGCACGTGCGGGTGCCGCGCGTTGAGGCTGTTGCCGGTACCGGTGTAGTCGAGGTAGAGGCGCTTGTCGTCGTCGACCAGACGGTAGTAGGCCGCATTGTCGATGCCGCGGAAGTTGATCGTCGGGCCGAGGTGGTTGCCCTCGGCGGTGTGGTTGTACACCACATCCAGGATCACCTCGATGCCGGCGTCGTGGAAGGTGCGGACCATGGTCTTGAACTCCGCGACGCTGGCGGCGCGGTTGGCCGCGTACTGGTTGTGCGGGGCGAAAAACCCAAAGGTGTCGTAGCCCCAGTAGTTTCGCAGCCCGAGGTCCAGCAGGCGGGCGTCGTGCAGGAACTGGTGCACCGGCATCAGCTCGATGGCGGTGACGTTGAGCGACTGCAGGTGGTCGATGATCAGCGGGTGGGCCAGCCCGGCGTAGGTTCCGCGCTGTTCTTCGGGGATGCCGGGGTGGGTCTGCGTCATGCCCTTGACGTGCGCCTCGTAGATGACCGTCTCGTGGTAGGGGGTCTTGGGCGAGCGGTCGAACGCCCAGTCGAAGAAGGGATTGGTCACCACGCTGGTCATGGTGTGGCCCAGCGAGTCGACCATCGGTGGGCGTCCGGTGTCGGGGTCGTCCTGGTCGACGGCCGTCAGGTCGTAGGAGTAGAGCGCCTGGGTGAAGTGGAAGTCGCCGTGAAAGGCCTTCCCGTAGGGGTCGAGCAGCAGCTTGCTGGGGTCGCAGCGGTGGCCGGCCGCCGGGTCGAACGGGCCATAGACCCGAAATCCGTAGCGCTGGCCCGGGCCGACGTTGGGCAGGTAGGCGTGCCAGGCGTATCCGTCGACCTCCTCGAGCGGGATTCGCGACTCGCTGCCGTCGCGATCGATGAGGCACAGTTCCACCTTCTCGGCGATCTCGGAGAACACCGAGAAGTTGGTGCCGGCGCCGTCGTAGGTTGCCCCCAGCGGATACGGGCTGCCCGGCCACACCTTGGCTAGGCGGGGTTGTCCGTTACCGTCGGCGCCTGTGTCTGAAGCGGGATCGTTGGTAGGCATCACTGAACCCTATCGGCGCCCGAATGCGGCCCGGAATCCATCAGGCCCTACCACCAGCCGGTGTGGGCGGCGATCTGACGGCCCAGTTCGTTGCTCATCGTCCGCACGTAGGTGGGGGAAAGGTGGTGCGCGCCGTGGTAGATCAGCACGTTGCCCTCGACCGCCCGGCAGATGTCGGGGCGGCAGACCGCGTCGGACATGTCGAGCGGCTTGAGCAGCGGGAACCGCTCGACGAAATCCAGCGTGGGATTGCGGTCGGCCAGCACCTTGGACCGCCTGATTCCGCACGACACCGCGTTGCCGCCCTTGGCCAGGCAGTCCGCGGGGTCGAACGGCTTGCCGTCCTTGACCAGCCACGGGGTGTCGCGCATGGCCAGGACCGGGATGTTGTTGTCGGAGAACGCCTGCCAGATCCCGATGTAGGTCGCCGGCATCACGTCGCCGGGTTTGATGTTCCACGGCCGCGTCGACGTGGTGAACACGTAGTCGGGACGGTCGGCGATCAGCTTGGCCATGGTGCGTTGCACCCACTGGTGACATTGCGGGTAGGCGGCGTTGTTGCCCATGATCAGCGGGACTGCCGCGGTGGACAACGGGCAGCCCATCTTCAGGTAGGTGACCACCTTGAAGTGGTGCAACCGCCCGAGCTGGTCCAGCGCCGGCAACCAGTGTTCGGCGTGGCTGCCACCGGCCAGCGCGATGGTTCGGGCGGCCGCCGCGTCGCCGTAGGTGCAGTTGACCACGGCCGGGTTGGCGAAGTCGCTGATGCAGCCGTCGCGGGTGGAGGCCGGCAGGTCCTGCCTGATCTCCAGCACCGTGGGCCGCATCCGCAACGTGGGCACCCGCGCTTGTGCGGTCAGGGCGCGGGCGCCGGGATAGTCGTGGGCGTTGAGTTCGCTCAACTCCTTG
>JAQTVU010000467.1 GCA_028706695.1 Mycobacterium sp. | reverse complement strand
CTCCAGCAGCATGGCCGCCGACCCGGCCATGGTCTGCGCCGTCAGCTCGGTGGCCACCTCGCGGGTCAGGCCCGCCGCGACGCCGGCATCCACCAGCGCCTCGACCAGCAACAGGAAATACGCCGGGCCCGAACCGGACAGCGCGGTCACGGCGTCCATGTGCGATTCGGGAACCGTCACCACGCTGCCGACGGAGTCGAACAGCGCCGCAACCTCCGCAAGCTGTTCGGGTGTGACGTAACGCCCCTTGGCCAGCGCGGTCACACCCGCACCCACCAGCGCCGCCGCGTTGGGCATCGCCCGGACCACCGGGGTTCCGGCCGGCAGCTTGGACTCGAGATAGGCGGTCGCGATGCCGGCCGCGACCGTGACGAACACCTGCTCGGCGGTGTCGTGCTCGGCCCCGGCGGTGACCCGGGCCAACTCCGCCAGCAGCGACTCAACATCGGCGGGCTTCACCGCGACGACGACGAAGGTGGCGTTCTCCACCGCATCGGTCACCGAACTCACCAGCACCGCATAGAGGTCGGCCAGATATGCGGCGCGATCGGGCAACCGTTCGGCGACCACCAGGTCCTTGGCCTGCCGGCCGGCGCGCAGCAGTCCCGACAGCAGTGCCTCCCCGATGCTGCCGCCACCGATGATCGCGATTCTCGCCATGCCGGACAGCATCCCAGACAGCGGCTACCGGCGACCGGTGGGGACCTAGCGCCAACTGCCGCCGCCTGCGCCACCGGGCGGCCCAGGGCTGTCGACGACGATGTGCTCCTCGCCGAACAGATCCACGGCAGAGGTCACCGGCGGTCACCGACGCCGACAGGTGGCCCGGTCCGGGTCCGCGTTTGCGCATCGCCTGACCAGAGGCATCAGCCCCGGATTCGGGCCGACGCCGACCTCGCCGACACGGCGATCGGTTACGGTCCGGACGCCGCGCCGCGCCGTGCACCTTAGAGACCGATCGCCCAGCGCGTGTCGAGCTCACCGCAGCAGGTGCGTGCGGGCGAACCGCAGTGATTCGGCGAGCATGCTTTCCCGCTCGGCGGCCGAGCGCGCACCCGACGTGGACACTTCCAGCACCGCGGGGCCGGCGAAGTGGCCGGCGGCCAGCATCTGGCACACCTCGGCGGTGGGTTGGGTGCCGCGGCCGGGCACCAGGTGCTCGTCGGCGGGCAGACCGGTGCCGTCACACAGATGCAGGTGCACGAGCCCCGCCCCCATGCGCTGCGCCATGTCGACGGCGTCGGTGCCCGCGGTCGCGGTGTGGGACAAGTCCAGCGTGTAGTGCGCGTGGTCGCCGTCCAACGGGTTATACGACGGCGCGAACGCCGAAATCGCGGGGCCCGGGCCGCCACCGCGCCTGCGCATGCGCTCCCGTGACTGCCCGGCGCCGAAGAACCGGTCTGCCCGGAAAGGAAACATGTTCTCAACGGCGATCATCACGTCGCCGGCCCTCTCCAGGGCCATCACCTGGTTCTTGAAGCCCTCGGCGTAGCGGCGTTGCCAACGGAACGGCGGATGCACCACCACGGTCTGGGCGCCCAGTTCTTCGGCGGCCCGCACGCTGCGCTCCAGCTTGGGAATCGGGTTGGCGCCCCACACGCGCTGCGAGATCAGCAGGCACGGCGCATGCACGGACAACACCGGCACGCGGTAGCGCCGGGACAGCTTCTGCACGGCGTCGATGTCCTGGCTGACCGCCTCGCTCCACACCATCAACTCGACGCCGTCATAGCCCAGCCGGGCCGCATACTCGAATGCGGCCTCGGCCCGCAGGGGGTACACGGAGGCCGTCGACAGTCCGACTTTGATTGCTGGGCGCACTGTCTGTGTCGGGACATTCAACTCGACCGCAACGACAGCGCCAGCGGACCCAGGGTGATCAGCGCGCCCACCGCGACCGCGATCAACGTACTCGCGATGTCCTCGGTCTTGCGAACCACCCGGACGCCGACCACCAGGCCCAGGATGACCAGCACCGACAGCACCAGAGCCACGATGCTGTTCCACCGCCACAGCTGGTCGAACGCGATGAATAGCCCGGCTCCGAAGGCCACGGCCAGGATCGACTGGAGCACGGTCAGGCCCGCGTGCCAGAGCCCCTCGGCCCGGCCCTCCGGCCAGCGGGCCGCGCGGTTCGCCGCGGCGGCCTCCGCGTCGGCGGGCGACGATTCCGCCCCGGCCGCGGACCGCTCCTCACCTCGTTGCCGCGCGATCTCGTCGGCGAGGGTCTGGCCACCGCCGAACAACGGCGAATCCGGGGATTGCAGATAGGAGCGCACGTACGCGGAGTCTTCGTCCCCCAGTTCGGCCCCCGGGTCGGGCTCGTGGACCTTGGCCTCCGGGTCGGCCTCCAGGTCGGCCTCCATCACGTCCACCGGCGTATCGGCATAGTCGTCCAGCGGGTCCGGGCTCATCTCCTCGGCACCGGACTGCTGCCCCGTCGCGTCCGTGCGGTCGATCTCGGCCGCGTCGGTCTGGCGCAGCGGCCGCGGGTACGCGCTGCGCTCCGGACCCGTCACGCGCTGGGGTGGCGGCGCCTCAGGCCAGCGCGGCTCGGGCTCGGTGACGTCGTCATCCCGAATGACCGGCAGGTCGCCGGTCAGCTCGGCGACGGTGACCGCATCGCTGTCGCCGCGTCTGCGGCGGCGCCGCCGGGTGACCGCCGGGGCGCCGATCGTTCCGTTCCGGGCCAGCAGCTCGGCCACCGAAATCGGTCGGGCGCCGGGGCTCTCGGTCTCGGAGTGTGGTCCCGTCATGGTTTGCTGCCTCTCGATCGGTTCGCGTTCCGATCAACTCCCTGACCTTCAGCATCACGCACCAAAGTGTCCACGAGGGCCGTTCCATCGGCTTCACTGTCGAGTTTCCGCAAGATGAGACCTTCCCGTAAAGCCCACGGGCAGATATCCACCGTTTCGATCGACAGCGCCCGCATGCTTGCCTCCGCCACCAGAGCCCCCGCAACGATTTGCGGGGCCCGTTCGGCGCTCACTCCTTCCAACTCCGCGCGATCAGCGGTCGTCATCCTAGAGATGAAAGATATGAGTTGCCTGAGCCCATTTGCGGTCAGTGTCCTTTTCACCCGCGGCCCGGCCGCCGACGGCGCCGCCCCGGTGAGCCGCGCCAACGACCGAAACGTCTTCGACGTCGCCACCGCAAGGTCTGGACTACCCGCTTCGAGCACCTCCGCGCCGGCGTCGGCCAGTTCGGAATCCAGCCAGTCGCGCAGCATCGCCACCCGGCGTCGCCCGGGCGGGTCGTC
>JAQTVU010000466.1 GCA_028706695.1 Mycobacterium sp. | reverse complement strand
ACCCTGCGTCACACCATGACCTTCTACGACGCGCTCTACGTGGCACTCGCCAGCTACCTCGACATCCCACTACTCACCGGCGATGCCCGCCTAAGCCGCGCGCCCGGACTGATCTGCCAGACCGAGCTGGTGTGAACAACAGGCCCTGATAGGACTGGGTGCGACAGCCTCGACGCCCACCAGCACGACCACGCTAAGGTGACCGCCGTGGCCGAGATCGCGCCGCTGCGCGTGCAACTGATCGCCAAGACCGACTTCCTGGCGCCCCCGGACGTGCCGTGGACCACCGACGCCGCCGGGGGCTCCGCGCTGGTCGAATTCGCCGGCCGCGCCTGCTACCAGAGCTGGTCGAAGCCCAACCCGAAAACCGCGACCAACGCCGGCTACATCAAGCACATCATCGACGTCGGGCACTTCTCGGTGCTCGAGCACGCCAGTGTCACCTTCTACATCACCGGCATCTCGCGATCATGCACCCATGAGCTGATCCGGCACCGGCACTTCTCCTACTCCCAGCTCTCGCAGCGCTACGTGCCGGAAGGCGACTCGCGGGTCGTCGTGCCGCCGGGCCTGGAAGACGACGCCGAACTCCAGCAGCTGCTGACCGACGCCGCCGACGCCAACCGCGCCGCCTACGCCCGACTGCTGGCCGGACTGGAAGCCAAGTTCTCCGATCAGCCCAACGCCATCCTGCGGCGCAAGCAGGCGCGCCAGGCCGCCCGTGCCGTGCTGCCGAACGCGACCGAGACCCGCATCGTTGTGACCGGTAACTACCGCGCCTGGCGGCACTTCGTCGCGATGCGTGCCAGTGAGCACGCCGACGTGGAAATCCGGCGGCTGGCGATCGAGTGCCTGCGCCAGCTCGCCGACGCCGCACCCACCGTGTTCGCCGACTTCGAGATATCGACGCTGGCCGACGGGACCGAGGTCGCCACCAGCCCGTTGGCCACCGAGGCCTGAGTCGCCGGCGACGGTGCGCCGCGGCCCGCGCCGTCGCCAAACCCCTTGCTTGCGCCAGGTAACCTGAACACCGTGAGCATGGCCGGATTCGATGTCCCCGCACGGTTGGGCACCTTGCTGACCGCCATGGTGACGCCGTTCGCCCCCGACGGCTCCCTGGACACCCCCGCGGCGATGCGACTGGCGAACCACCTGGTGGACGCGGGTTGCGACGGCCTGGTGGTGTCGGGAACGACCGGCGAGTCGCCGACCACCACCGACGACGAGAAGCTCGAGCTGCTGCGCGCCGTGCTGGTAGCGGTCGGCGACCGCGCCCGCGTCGTCGCCGGCGCGGGAAGTTATGACACCGCCCGCAGCGTCCGGCTGGCCAGGGCCTGCGCGGCCGAAGGCGCGCACGGACTGCTGGTGGTCACCCCGTACTACTCCAAGCCACCGCAGAGCGGACTGGTCGCCCACTTCACCGCCGTCGCCGACGCCACCGACCTGCCGGTGCTGCTCTATGACATCCCGCCACGCTCGGTGATCCCGATCCTGCCCGAGACCATCCACACCCTGGCGGCGCATCCCAACATCGTGGGGATCAAGGATGCCAAGGGGGATCTGCACGGCGGCGCCCACGTGATGGCCGAGACGGGACTGGCTTACTATTCCGGCGACGATGCCCTTAACCTGCCTTGGTTGGCGATGGGCGCCACCGGCTTCATCAGCGTGATCTCCCACCTGGCGGCGGGGTCGCTGCGCGAGTTGTTGTCCGCCTTCGGTTCCGGGGATATCGCCACCGCCCGCAAGATCAACGTGACGCTCGGCCCGCTGTGCAATGCGATGGCGCGGCTGGGCGGGGTGACGATGTCGAAGGCGGGTCTGCGCCTGCAGGGCATCGACGCCGGCGACCCCCGGCTGCCCCAGATGCCGGCCACGCCGGAGCAGATCGCCGAGTTGGCCGCTGACATGCGTGCGGCGTCGGTGCTCAGGTGAGCCAGAGGGTGGGCCGGAAGTGGATGTAGAGTTTGCCCCGCCCGGTCCTCTCGCCGTAGGTGGGCTGCGGGTCACCGCGCTGGGCGGCATCAACGAAATCGGCCGCAACATGACCGTTTTCGAGCATTTGGGTCGGCTGCTGATCATCGACTGCGGGGTGCTGTTCCCCAACCATGACGAGCCCGGCGTGGACCTGATCCTGCCCGACCTGCGCCATATCGAGGACCGTCTCGACGACATCGAGGCGGTGGTGCTCACCCATGCGCACGAGGACCACATCGGGGCGATCCCCTTCCTGCTCAAGCTGCGGCCCGACATCCCGATTGTCGGCTCCAGATTCACCCTCGCGCTGGTCGCCGCCAAATGTCGCGAGCACCGCATCAAGCCGGTTTTCGTCCAGGTCGCCGAAGGTCAGCGCAGCGCCCACGGCGTGTTCGAGTGCCAGTACTTCGCCGTCAACCACTCCGTTCCCGACGCACTGGCCATCGCGGTCCACACGGGCGCGGGGACCGTGCTGCACACCGGGGACATCAAGCTCGACCAGCTTCCCCTCGATGGCCGCCCCACGGATCTGCCCGGCATGTCGCGGCTGGGTGACGCGGGGGTGGACCTGTTTCTGTGCGACTCGACCAACGCCGAAGTCCCCGGTGTCGGGCCGTCGGAAAGCGGGGTCGGTCCGACGCTGCACCGGTTGATCCGCGGCGCCGACGGACGCGTCATCGTGGCCTGCTTCGCCTCCAACGTGGACCGCGTGCAACAGATCATCGATGCCGCAGTTGCTTTGGGCCGGCGGGTCTCGTTCGTCGGGCGTTCCATGGTGCGCAACATGGGTATCGCCCGGGAACTCGGTTTCCTGCGGGTGAACGACTCCGACCTGATCGACATCGCCGCGGCCGAAATGATGTCGCCCGAGCGGGTGTTGCTGATCACCACGGGCACCCAGGGCGAGCCGATGTCGGCGCTGTCGCGGATGTCGCGCGGGGAGCACCGCAGCATCACGCTGACCGCCGGGGATCTCGTCGTACTGTCGTCGTCGCTGATCCCCGGCAACGAGGAGGCCGTCTACGGGGTCATCGATGCGCTCTCCAAGATCGGCGCCCGGGTCGTCACGAATGCCCAAGCGCCCGTGCATGTTTCGGGCCACGCGTACGCCGGCGAGCTGTTGTTCCTCTACAACGGGGTGCGGCCGCGGCACGTCATGTCGGTGCACGGCACCTGGCGGATGCTGCGCGCCAACGCCAAGCTGGCGGCCAGCACCGGTGTGCCCGAGGAGTCGGTCCTGGTGGCGGAGAACGGCGTCAGCGTCGACCTCGTCGCCGGCAAGGCTG
>JAQTVU010000465.1 GCA_028706695.1 Mycobacterium sp. | reverse complement strand
GCTCTGAGATCCGCTGGCGGGATGGTCGGACCTATGTGATCTGGCAGTAGATCCGTAATGTCTCGGCTGCGCACTCATCCCATGAGAACTCATTTAGGCGCGCACGTCCTAGCGCCCGCAGCTCCGTCTGCAACTCCTCCGTCGTCGCCACGCGCTCCAGCACCGTGCGCAGGTCTTCGACGCTGGTCGGGTCGAAATAAAGGCCGGCGTCTCCGACGACTTCCGGGATTGAGCCGGTGTTGCTGCAGACCACCGGGCAGCCGTAGCTCATCGCTTCCAGCGGTGGAATCCCGAAGCCCTCATACATGGATGGATAGATGAACGCAGAGGCCGTACGGTAGCGAGCCGCCAATTCGCGGTCGGACCCAGACTCGAAGCGCACCTTCTCACCGAGGCTGAGCCTGTCGATCTCCTTTTGCTCCTCGCGCAGCACCCCATGCCCCCCGAAAGCGATCAGGTCAAAGTCTCTCAGCACGGAGGAGTTGGCGTAGGCCTGCAGCAAGGTCGCGAAATTCTTGTAGCCCCTCCGGTTCCCCACGTAAAGCAGCGTGGGCCGGTGTGGCCGGCGAGGCGGCTCGCCATCGTTCGAGTGATCGGTCACCGAATACCCAAGGTACACAACGCTGGTGCGTGCGGGATCGACGTCGTAAAGCCGCACGAGGTCACGCCGCGTCGTTTCGGAAATACAGATCACGTGGTCGGCGCGATTGACGGCGGCGCGCTTGGCCGCGGTCACTTCTTTGGCGTCGCGGAACTCGTCGACGAAGAGCTCGTGGATCATGTCGTACACCGTCACCACGCGTCGCCGGCCCCGACCAGTAGGATTCGTGGAGAAGTAGGTCTCGTGGACGATATCTGGATCTACTCCCCGCCAAGCTAGCGGCAGCGCGAACCGGTTCAGAAGGTCAACCGCGCTCAGCGCGAATTTTGACGCCGAACGTACGTGCTTACCCCGCGTGAGGTCACAGGTCGAGTCCGCCAGGTAGCCGTTGATGTACAGCGGCGCGATGACCGACACCTCCGTGTCGGCCGACAGCCGACTCGCCAGCTCGTAGAAGTAACGCGAAATCCCGCCATACCGCTGTTGGGCAAAGATCTGGTGGTCGAACGCGACTCTCACTGACGCTCAGCCCGAGCCCACTCGGCTTCAACCATGGCTTTGACGACGTCGCGCATCGTATAGGTGGCTGACCAGCCGAGAACTTGGCGTGCCCTGGACGCGTCGCCTAGGCCGTCGGCAAGATCCGACGGTCTTCGAAGCGCCTCGGAAATATCGGTGTGGTCGCGCCAGTCAAGGCCCACTTCCCCGAAGGAAGTCGCCGCGAACTCCTCCAACGTGTGACTCTCGCCGGTGGCGATCACGAAATCCGACGCAGTTTGCTGCTGGAGCATGCGCCACATTGCGTCAACATATTCGGGAGCCCATCCCCAGTCCCGTTTGATCGCGACGTTGCCCAGAGTCAGACGCGAGTTCGCGCCCCTGGCGATGCGGACTGCCGCCGCAACGACCTTCTTCGTTACGAAGCGCTCGGGACGCAGCGGTGATTCGTGATTGAACAACATACCGGTGCTGGCATGAAGACCGTAGGCGGCCCGGTAGTTCGCGACAAGCCAATGCGCAGTCGCTTTCGCTACGGCATACGGGCTACAGGGGTGAAACGGCGTGTCCTCGTTTGCCGCGTGGCCCGCGGTGTCTCCGAAGCACTCACTGGAGCCCGCGTTGTAAAAGCGGATGGGTTTGTCTAGAAAGCGTATTGCCTCAAGGAGATTGATAGTGCCCAGGGAGATGCTGTCGAGCGTCTCGACGGGCTGCTCAAAAGACAGGCCAACCGAACTCTGTCCGGCCATGTTGTAGATCTCGTCTGGTTCGGTTCGGTGTAGTACGTTTAGGACGCTGCGAAAGTCGTTCATCGCCATGGAGTCCAACTGCACGCGGTCGCGCACTCCGAGCCGGGTGAGATTGGCGAATGCACCGATCTGCGCATCGCGCGAGGTGCCGAACACTTCGTAGCCTTTGTCGAGCAGCAGGCGGGCCAGGTAGGCGCCATCCTGCCCTGAAATGCCGCAGATGAGCGCTCTCATCTCCTGCCCTGGATCGCTTCTGCGGGAAGGGGCGGGCGGGGTGATGTGCGCAAGTTTCTACTCTGCATCGATATACCCATGAGTTTCTCGTGGTCGGCCCAGGCTCGCGAGCCAAGGATGCGTGGCGGCACGTTTCGGAGGAGCCCGGAAACCGCGGCCGAACTGAGTACACGCAAAGCTAGCGGATTGAGTTTCGCCCGAGTCCAGACGTGCAGCGTACCCGAACTGTAGAACCGCATGCCAAAACGCTTTCCGATGAGCTCCAACGTCGATTTTTGATAGAAGCTAATGTGCTGCCCGGTGGCGAAACAGTAGTACCACCATGCCTCTGGAGCTGGGGGCTCCCCAACGAAGAGTTCCGTCGTGAAGATGATCGTGTCAGTACCCGTGCTTTCTAGCAGCTCAGCAAGGAAAGTCACCGGGTCCGGAAGGTGCTCCATGACTTCGAAAGCGGTGACCGCCGTGTATGGCCGGTGAGAACTTTCATCTACCTCGAAACCGCGGGCGGTGAGGTTGGGGCAGTACTTGTCCGTCCAGTAATAGTCGAAACCGAGGTCCCGCATGAGACGGGTGAAAATGCCGTAGCCGCCCGCGGCGTCCAGAAAACGGCCGCGACGATCGAACAAGAAAAACAGTACCAATGATGTCATCCGGGCAAGATCCAGGTTGCGCACTAAAATCCCCGTATCAGCTGATGCCACCGGGCTGGCGTAGGCTTCTTCCAGCCAGTAAGGCTCCTCCGTCTGAAGGCCGCCGCAATTAGGACAGAAGTAGTACCGGCAGTCGTATTTGGCCAGGACCTTATGAGTGAACGCCAGCCGGGTGTTGGAAGTACAGATCCGGCACAACATTAGTCTCGAACCTTCCCATGAGCCTTCTGCGCACCTGCAACGAAGAGAAACAGAAGGAGTCACGCCGTGCGCCACGACCATCGCATCTGACACGCCCTAGCAGCGCACGCAGGGAACCATTACTGTCGCCTTCGACCGCAGCCATCCTAGCAACGCCGTCCCTGCCGGCGCCGGTAATTGGCTCGCGGACCCTCGGAGTCCGAGGTCCGAGCCCGGGGTCCCGGAAAGGTTGGTGCGCGGCTTCTTGACCTCGGGATTTATCACCCTGTGATCGGCGTGGCTGCTGTGACGGGTGTGACCAACGGATTTGGATGGGGGTTCGAAAGCCAACCGTCC
>JAQTVU010000018.1 GCA_028706695.1 Mycobacterium sp. | reverse complement strand
ACCAGTACGCGCTCGGCTGCACCGCGTTCAACCTGTTGACCGGGGGCGCACCGTTTCACCACTCCAACCCCGCCGTGGTCATCACCCAGCATTTGTCGGCGCCGCCGCCGCCGATCGGTCAGCGCAGACCCGACCTGGCGGGCCTGGATGCGGTCATCGCCACCGCGCTGGCCAAGCATCCCGACGAACGCTTCCCGACCTGCGCGGAATTCGCCGCCGCGTTGGCCGGCCGGCCGGTGACGGCCCGGACGGCCCGCGGCGCCGCCCCGCAGCAGCTGACCGCGGCGCCGCGGCAGGCGTCGTCGAGCCGCAACCCGGCGCGCGGCGGCCGCCGGGGGTCGGTGATCGCGGCGGCGCTCGCGCTCGCCGCGGCGCTCGGGGTCGCCGCGGTGGTGGGTCTGCACCTGTTCCGGGGCCGGCCCGGCCCGCCGGAAAGCGCTCCCCCGAGACCGACGGTGGCCCCGCCGGCCAGCATCGTCGCCCCGGGCCCCGCGGCGCCGGCGATCAAGCTGACCAGCCGCGTCACCGACGAATCGACGGTGCTCACGCCGCCGGAGAACGCCGCGGTGAACAGGGCGATCACCAAGCTCTTCGACGGTCGCGGCACCCGCCTGTGGGTGGTGTACGTCAAGAGTTTCGACGGGCTGAGGTCGTTCAAGTGGGCCGAGGAGGTGGCGCGCGCCAACGGTTTCGGCGACGCCGATGCCCTGCTGGCCGTGGCGACCGACGAGCCGTCATTTTCCTTCCGGGTGCCGGGTGCGCTGAGCAACGGAACGAGCATCGACGTCGAGCGGATTCGCCGCGACCGCATCGGGCCGGCCGTCTATCGACGTGAGTGGGCCCGCGCCGCGATCGCCGCGGCCAACGGACTCGACGCGGTGCCCGGTTGATCCAGGGTCAGTCTTCGGGCCCCAGCAGCACATCGGCGTCGAAGCAGCTGTGCTCGCCGGTGTGGCAGGCCCCGCCCACCTGCTCGACCGTCAGCAGCACGGCGTCACCGTCGCAGTCCAGCCGCACCGAATGCACGTGCTGGGTGTGCCCGGACGTCGCGCCCTTGACCCACTGCTGCCCGCGGGATCGCGAATAGTACGTCGCCTCACGGGTTTCCAAGGTCCGGGCCAGCGCCGCGTCGTCCATCCAGGCGACCATCAGCACGTCGCCGCTGCCGCGCTCCTGCACCACGGCGGTGAACAGGCCGTCGGCGTTGCGTTTCAGCCGCGCGGCGACGTCAGGCCGCAGCGTCATCGCACCACGATCCCTGCGGCGGCCATGGCCGCCTTCACCTGCCCGATGCTCAGCTCGCGGAAATGAAAGACGCTGGCCGCTAACACCGCATCGGCGCCGGCCGCGACCGCGGGGGCGAAGTGTTCGGCCGCGCCGGCGCCACCGCTGGCGATGACGGGCACCGTGACCGCCGAACGCACCGCGCGCAGCATCGCCAGGTCGAAACCGGCTTTGGTGCCGTCGGCGTCCATCGAATTCAGCAGGATCTCACCCACGCCCAGATCGGCGCCGCGGGAGGCCCACTCGACGGCGTCGATGCCGGTGCCGCGCCGGCCGCCGTGGGTGGTGACCTCCCAGCCCGACGGCGTGGGCACCGACCCCGGCGGCACGGTGCGCGCGTCGACCGACAGCACGATGCACTGGGAGCCGAATTGCCTTGCCAGCTCTTGCAGCAGATCGGGCCGGGCGATGGCGGCGGTGTTGACCGAGACCTTGTCGGCACCCGCGCGCAGCAGCGTGTCGACGTCGGCCACCGTGCGCACGCCGCCGCCGACGGTGAGCGGGATGAACACCTGCTCGGCGGTGTGGCGCACCACCTCCAGCATGGTGTCCCGGCCCGACGACGACGCGGTCACGTCGAGGAAGGTCAGCTCGTCGGCGCCTTCGGCGTCATAGGCGGCCGCCAACTCCACCGGATCGCCCGCGTCGCGCAGGTTCTCGAAGTTGACGCCCTTGACCACGCGGCCGGCGTCGACGTCCAGGCACGGGATGACACGCACGGCAAGGCCGCTTCCCGGGTACATCTCAGTAGTCCTCGGGTCTGCCGGTGGCGCGCAGGATCTCGACTACCTCGCCGTGCACCCCGGGCGCCGCGGCCAGCACCGAGCGCGCCTGCGCAGTCCACGGTTCACCGGCCAGGTTGGTGACGATGCCGCCCGCGGCGCGCACCAAAGCCACCCCCGCCGCGTGGTCCCAGATGTGGTCACCGAAACTTATTGCCGCGCCGAGGATTCCGTCGGCCACGTAGGCGAGGTCGATGCCGGTGGAGCCGTGCATGCGCAACCGCGACGACACCCTGCTGAGATTTTCCAGCACAGCCATCCGATAGCGGCCCGGGAAACGCCCGCGCGAATCGGCGCTGAACGTGCCCACGCCTACGAGGCTGTCGGCCAGCCTGGCCTCGGCCAGCGACGGCTGCGGGACACCGTTTTTCATCAACGGGCCGCCGGCCACGGCGGTGTAGCGCTCGCCGACGAACGGCAGCCAGGTCAGTCCGGCCACGGGGTCCCCGTCGTGCAGCAGGCCCAACAGGATCGCGGCCATCGGCGACCCCGCGGCGTAGTTGAAGGTGCCGTCCACCGGGTCCAGAACCCACACCCGGGCCGCGTCGACGTCCGTGCCGCCGAACTCCTCGCCGTGCACGCCGATCCCGGTGGCTTCGACCAGCGCGGCGACCACCTGCCGTTCGATGGCGAGGTCGACCTCGGTGGCGAAGTCGTTGCCCTTCTTCGAAACCGCCGAAGCGGCGCGGTGGCCCTTCAGAAACCGCGGCACGGCGGCGTCCAGAATCGTCGACGCCTCGTCCACCAACGCGTTGAGGTCCATGCGCCCCTACCCGGCCACCGCGGCCAGTGCCTGCGGCATGGTGAATCGCCCGGCGTAGAGGGCCTTGCCCACGATGGCACCCTCGACCCCGCGATCGGTCAAGGTGGCGATCGCGCGCAGGTCATCCAGGCTGGACACCCCGCCGGAGGCGATCACCGGGGCCTCGGTGCGCTCGCCGACGCGGGCCAGCAGGTCGAGGTTGGGTCCACCCAGCGTGCCGTCCTTGGTGACGTCGGTGACGACGTATCGCGAACAGCCTTGCCCGTCGAGGCGTTCGAGCACCTCCCACAGGTCGCCGCCGTCGGTCTCCCAGCCGCGTCCGCGCAGCCGGTGTCTGCCATTGTCGACGTGGACGTCCAACCCGACGGCGACCTTGTCGCCGTGCTCGCCGATGGCCCGGGCGCACCATTGCGGGTTCTCGAGGGCCGCCGTGCCCAGGTTGACGCGCGCGCAGCCGGTGGCCAGCGCCGCGGCCAGCGACTCGTCGTCGCGGATCCCGCCCGAAAGCTCCACCCGCACGTCGAGCCTGCCGACCACTTCGGCGAGCAGTTCGCGGTTGGAGCCGCGCCCGAACGCGGCGTCCAGATCCACCAGGTGGATCCACTCGGCGCCGTCGCGCTGCCAGCCCAGCGCGGCGTCCAGCGCCGAGCCATACTCGGTTTCGCTGCCGGCCTTGCCCTGCACCAGGCGCACGGCGCGGCCGCCGACCACGTCGACGGCGGGCAACAGAATCAACGGCATCGTCACAACTCCTCGACCCAATTGCTCAGCACGGCCGCGCCGGCGTCCCCGCTCTTCTCCGGGTGGAATTGGGTGGCGGCCAGCGGCCCGTCCTCGACGGCGGCCAGAAACGACAGCCCGTGGGTGGCCCAGGTAAGCACCGCCTCCGGCGGACCTTCCCAGCGCTGTGCGGCATAGGAGTGCACGAAGTAGAACCGGGTGCCGGGGTCCACGCCCTTGAACAGCACACTGCCCGAGCCCGGATGCGTCACGTTCCAGCCCATGTGCGGGATGACCGGGGCGTCCAGCCGGGTGACGGCACCCGGCCACTGACCGCAGCCCTGGCTTCGCACCCCGAATTCGATGCCTTCGGCGAACAGGATCTGCATGCCGACGCACACGCCCAGCACCGGGCGCCCGGCCGCCAGCCGCTCGGCGACGATCCGCGGCCCGCCGATCCTGCCCAGGCCGAGCATGCAGGCCTGGAACGCGCCGACACCCGGGACCACCAGCCCGTCGGCGGCGGCCGCGGCATCCGGGTCGGCGGTCACCTCGACCGACGCGCCGACCCGCTGCAGCGCGCGTTGCGCCGACCGCAGGTTACCCGAACCGTAGTCCAGCACCACGACCGATCGTTTTGTCACAGGACACCTTTGGTGGACGGCACGCCGGACGTCCGGGGGTCGGGCTCAACCGCCTGGCGTAACGCCCGGGCGACGGCCTTGTATTGCGCCTCGGTGATGTGGTGCGGGTCGCGCCCGTAGAGGACCCGTACGTGCAGCGCGATGCGGGCGTTGGCGGCCAGCGACTCGAACACGTGCCGATTCGCCACGGTGTGGTAGGGCACCGAGCTGCCGGCGATGGTGGTGTGCAGCAGCCGATCCGGCTCGCCGACGTGCACGCAGTAGGGGCGGCCGGACACGTCGACCGCGGCGTGGGCCAGTGTCTCGTCCATCGGGATGAATGCGTCACCGAAGCGGCGGATGCCCAGCTTGTCGCCGAGGGCTTGGTCGAGCGCCCGACCCAGCGCGATCGCGGTGTCCTCGATGGTGTGATGCGCCTCGATGTGGACGTCGCCCTCGGTGCGCACGGTCAGGTCGAAGCTGGCGTGGCTGCCCAGCGCCGTGAGCATGTGGTCGTAGAACGGCACACCGGTGTCGACGTGCACCAGCCCGGTGCCGTCGAGGTCGAGCTCCACGACGATGTCGGATTCGCGGGTGCGACGCTCGATACGCGCCCGACGGCTCGTGGTGGCTGTCATGGTGTTCCTACGGTGCTGGGGCGGGCGGCGGCCAGCTGGGCGCTGGCCCGCAGGAAGGCGTCGTTCTCCTCGGCCAGTCCGGTGGTGGCGCGCAGATAGCCGGGGATTCCGACGTCGCGGATCAGCACCCCGGCCTCCAGGTAGCGCCGCCAGGTGGCCGCCGCGTCGGCGAACTCGCCGAACAGCACGAAGTTCGCGTCGCTGGGAATGACCCGAAACCCCATGTCGCGCAACGCCGCCGACACGCGCTCCCGTTCGGCGATGAGGGCCGCGACGCTGCGCAGCGTGTCGTCGGCATGCCGCAGCGCGGCCCGGGCGGCGGCTTGGGTGACCGAGGACAGATGGTAGGGCAACCGCACCAGCAGTAGCGCCTCCACCACCGCCGGGGTGGCGACCAGGTAGCCGAGCCTGCCGCCGGCGAACGCGAACGCCTTGCTCATGGTGCGGGTGACGACGAGCCGGGCCGGGTAGTGCTCGATCAGCGACACCGCGCTGGGCTGCGCGGAGAACTCGCCGTAGGCCTCGTCGACGATCAGGATTCCCGGCGTCGCGTCCAGCAGCCGCCGCAGGTCCGGCAGCGGGATGCTCTGCCCGGACGGGTTGTTGGGGCTGGCGACGAACACCACATCGGGCTTGTTCTCGACGACGGCGGCGACGGCGGCGTCGACGTCGAGGCTGAAGTCGTCGGCGCGGGTGGCCTCGAGCCATTCGGTGCGCGTGCCGTGGGAGATGATCGGGTGCATCGAATAGGACGGGACGAAACCGATCGCGCTCCGGCCGGGTCCGCCGAACGCCTGCAGCAGCTGCTGCAGGATCTCGTTGGATCCGTTTGCCGCCCAAAGGTTTTCGACGCCAAGCTGGATGCCGGTCCGGGTGCTGAGATAGGCGGCCAGGTCACCGCGCAAGGCCACCGCGTCCCGGTCCGGGTAGCGGTGCAGCTGCGCGGCCGTCTCACCCACCGACCGCATCACGTCATCGACCAGCGCCGGGGTGGGCGGGTGCGGGTTCTCGTTGGTGTTCAGTCGCACCGGCACCGCCAGTTGCGGCGCACCGTAAGGGGACTTGCCGCGCAGGTCGTCGCGCAGCGGCAGCTCCTCGAGTGAGGGTGGACGCCCGGTCATCGTTCGAACCTTCGCCGTATCGCCTCGCCGTGCGCCGGCAGGTCTTCGGCTTCGGCCAGCGCGACCAGGTGCCCGGAGACGTCTTTGAGGGCAGCCTCGCTGTAGTCGACGACGTGGATGCCGCGCAGGAACGTCTGCACCGACAGGCCGCTGGAATAGCGGGCGCTGCCCGCGGTCGGCAGCACGTGGTTGGATCCGGCGCAGTAGTCGCCCAGGCTCACCGGCGCGTACGGGCCGACGAAAATCGCGCCGGCCGAGCGGATCCGGCCGGCGACCCGCGCCGCGTCGGCGGTCTGGATTTCCAGGTGTTCGGCGGCGTAGGCGTTGACGACCGTAACGCCGGCGTCCAGGTCGTCGACCAGGATGATCGCCGATTGGCGGCCACCCAGGGCCGTCGTCACCCGGCGGCGGTGCACCGTGGTTTCCAGTTGGGCGGCCACTTCGGCGTCGGTGGCGTCGGCCAGGTCCTCGCACGCGGTCACCAGCACGCTGGCGGCCATCTCGTCATGTTCGGCCTGGCTGATCAGGTCGGCGGCCACATGGGCCGGGTCGGCGGTGTGGTCGGCGAGGATGGCGATCTCGGTCGGCCCGGCCTCGGCGTCGATGCCCACCTGAGAGCGGCACAGCCGCTTGGCGGCGGTGACGTAGATGTTGCCGGGGCCGGTGATCATGTCGACCGGCGCCAGCGCGGCGCCGCCGACGTCGGTGCCGCCGCAGGCCAGCAGGGCCACCGCCTGCGCGCCGCCCACCGCCCAGACCTCGGCGACGCCGAGCAGCCGGGCCGCGGCCAGGATGGCCGGGTGCGGCAGGCCGTCGAACCGGGCCTGCGGCGGGCTGGCCACCACCAGCGAATCCACCCCGGCGGCCTGGGCGGGCACCACGTTCATCACCACGCTGGACGGATACACGGCGTTGCCGCCGGGTACGTAGAGCCCCACCCGCTCGACGGGAACCCACCGCTCGGTGACCGTCGCACCGGGGCCGAGCCTGGTGGTGACGTCGACGCGGCCCTGGTCGGCGTGCACGGTGCGGGTGCGCTCGATCATCACCCGCAATGCGTCCCGGACGCCGGGGTCGAGTTCGGCCAGCGCCGTCTCCAGCGCGCCGTCGGGCACCCGCACGCTCGGCGCCCGCACCCCGTCGAAGGACGCCCCGAACTCCAGGGCGGCCTCGGCCCCACGTTCGGCGACGGCCGCCACGATCGGCCGCACCGTGCCCAGCACGGCGTCCACGTCGGCGTCGCCGCGCGGCAACGCAGACCGCAGCCGGGCGGCCGTCAACGTGGTGCCCCGCAGGTCGATGCGGGCCAGCAGGGGCGCGGCCGTGGCAGTCACGACGTTGATTGTCCCAGAGCGCCTCAAATCGTTTTCGAGCCGGTACAGTGCCGGTGAACGGGTCCACACCGCGCTTGCAAAAGGAGCCGTCTTGTCGCCAGGGATCACCCCAACAACGCCCCGGGCGTCCCGGTGGTGTTCCCGCCCTGGTTGGAGCGCCTCCAGATCAAATACGTCAATCCGGCCATCAAGCCCATCGCGCGCTTTTTGCCGGAACAGCAACCATCAAGCATCGCGGCCGCAGCTCCGGCGCCCGCTACGAGACCGTCATCACCCCTTATCGCAAGGGCAACGTGCTGGCGATCGCTCTGGCCCACGGCAAGACCAACTGGGTCAAGAACGTGCTGGCCGCCGGCGAGGCAGACGTGCAGCTCGGCCGCAACCGGGTGGTGCACCTCACCAATCCGCGGATCCTGCCCGCCGGTTCCGGCGGGCCCGGCGCCGACGACCTCCCGCGGCTGGCGCGCATGCAGCTGCGCCGGGTCGGGGTGTTCGTCGCCGACATCGTCTGAGGCCGCATCGTCTGATGCCGGCGCGTGCCGAGACAGCAACCAGCGCGACATGTACCGGCGTGTCGGGTGCGTGGTTTATGTGTCGCGACCGGGGCCGGGCCGCCGCGCCCGGGCGACCGGGGCCGAGCCGCCGCGCCCGGGCGAGCCGGGCCGGCACGGTGGCCGGCTACATGTCCAGGCCGATGTCGAGCGCCCGCACCGAGTGGGTGAGCGCGCCGACGGCCAGGTAGTCCACCCCGGTGGCGGCGTAGGTCGCCGCCGTCTCGAGGCTGAGCCCGCCGGAGGACTCAAGCAAAACCGAAGGGGCGCGGACGTCGCGGCGCTGCACGGCGATCTGCGTCTGCCACACCGGGAAATTGTCCAGCAGGATCAGCTCGGGCTTCTCACCCAGCACGGCGTCGAGTTGCTCGAGCGAGTCGACCTCCACCTCGCACGGCAGCTCCGGGGCCGCCACGCGCACCGCTTTGAGCGCATCGACCACCGATCCGGCGGCCACCACGTGGTTGTCCTTGATCAACGCGGCGTCGCCGAGGCCCAGCCGGTGATTGACCCCGCCGCCGACCCGGACCGCGTATTTCTGCAGCAGCCGCAGGCCGGGCAGGGTCTTGCGGGTGTCACGGATCTTGGCCCCGGTCCCGTCGACGGCCGCCACCCAGGCCGCGGTCGCGGTGGCGATCCCCGACAAGTGACAGATCAGGTTCAGCATGGTCCGCTCGACGGTCAGCAGACCGCGCGTTTCCGCGCGAAGCGTCAGCAGCGATTCGCCCGGCTGCAGCCGGGCGCCGTCCGCGACGCGCTCGAGCACCCGGTAACCGCCGGGGCCGAGCACCTCGTCGAGCGCCAGCAGCGCGATGTCCACCCCGGCGATCACGCCGGGCTGACGGGACACCATCGAGGCCGTGGCCACCGCGCCGGCCGGGACCGTGGCCAGCGTGGTGACGTCGGGCCCGTAGCGCAGGTCCTCGTCGAGACCGCGGCGGACGGTGTCCAGGGCGGCGCGGCGTTCGTCGTCGGAAAGCACCGTCAGCCCACCGCCGCCAGCGCCTCCACCAGCACCGCGTCGTGGTTCTCGGCCAGCCGCAGCACGCTGCTGCGGCCCTGTTCCTGCGTGGGGTGCGGGTATTCCGCGCGGTGGTGGCAGCCGCGGCTTTCGGTGCGGGCCAGCGCTGCGGCGGCCACCGCGCGGGCCGTCAGCGCCAACGCCACGTCCTCGAAGTCGCGCCGGCCGGTGACCCGGCGAACCGGCGCCTGGGCCAAGGAGTCGGACAACGCCCGCAGCCCGGCGGCGTCGCGGACCACCCCGGCGTCCCGGCTCATCGCGCGCTGCAGTTCGCCGCGCGGCGGCGCGGAATGAGCCAGGGGCTCCGGCGCCCTGGCGTGCACCCGCCCGACCGCCGAGGCGTGCGCGGCCGCGGCCTTTCCGGCGCGCCCGCCCACCACCAGGCCTTCCAGCAGGCTGTTGGAGGCCAGGCGGTTGGCGCCGTGCATCCCGGTGCGGGCCACTTCCCCCGCGGCGAACAGCCCCGGCAGTTCCGTCTGGCCGGACACGTCGGCGACGACGCCGCCGCAGCTGTAGTGCGCCCCCGGCACGACCGGCATGGGTTGCCGAACCGGGTCGATGCCGGCCGCCCGGCAGGCGGCGGTGACGTTGGGAAACCGGGTCTCGAAGCCGTCGACGCCGCGAGCGTCGAGGAACACGCAGGGGTCGCCGGTGGCCCTCATCCGCGCGTCGATGGCCGCCGCGACGATGTCGCGCGGCGCCAGGTCCCGCATCGGGTGCACGCCGGCCATGATCGGGTCGCCCCGCCGGTCCAGCAGAATCGCGCCCTCACCGCGGATCGCCTCGGTGACCAGCGGGCGCCGCCCGCCGGTGCCGGGCGCGAACAGCATCGTCGGGTGGAACTGGATGAACTCGAGATCGCTGACCGCGACCCCGGCCCACAACGCCAGGGCGATGCCGTCGCCGGTGGCGCCGTCCGGATTGGTGGTGGCGCTGTAGAGATGCCCGAGCCCGCCGGAGGCCAGGATCACCGACGGGGCGCTGATGATTCCGAGGCCGTCGGAGTTGCCCACCAGCACCCCGGTGACCGCGGTGCCGTCGTGCAGCACCCGCAGGGCGACGTGGCGGCTGCGCACGTCCAGCGCGCGTGCGGCGTCGTCGAGCGCCCGCTGCACCTCGGCGCCGGTGGCGTCGCCGCCGGCGTGCATGATGCGGCGCCGCGAGTGCCCGCCTTCGCGGGTCAGCGCCCACCGGCCGGGGGCCGACTCATCGAATCGTGCCCCGGCACCGACTAGCTCACTGACCGCACGGTAACCGTCGGCGACGATCGAAGACACCGCGTCGGGGTCGCACAGGCCCGCGCCGGCGACCCGGGTGTCGGCGACGTGGGCATCGACGGAGTCGTCACTGCCGG
Organism: Mycobacterium sp.; assembly: GCA_028706695.1. Classification (GTDB taxonomy): domain Bacteria; phylum Actinomycetota; class Actinomycetes; order Mycobacteriales; family Mycobacteriaceae; genus Mycobacterium. Next base: position 3,108 of record JAQTVU010000018.1, on the reverse strand, counting down.
GCAGCACCACCGCGATGCCGCCCTGCGCGTAGCGCGTCGCGGTCGCCCCGCACCTCTGGTCCGCCTTGCTGAGGACCACGACGCTGCGGCCGGACCGGTGAGCGGCCAGCGCGGCGGCCAATCCCGCGACACCGGTGCCGATCACGACGATGTCGGCGCTGAGCGTCCACGTGGCGGCCGCCCTCATTCGCCACCGCCCGGCTGGCCGATCTCGATCATGCGCTGGACGCTGCGCCGCCCCGCCGCGGCGATCTGGGGGGCGACGTCGACCTCGTCGGCACCCTCGACCAGGCAGCGCAACAGCGCCGCGGGCGTGATCATCTTCATGTACTTGCATGACGCGCGGTCGTTGACCGCGCGGAAGTCGACCTGGGGCGCGGCCCGGCGCAGTTGATGCAGCATCCCCACCTCGGTGGCGACCAGCACCTGACGCGCGTCCGTCCGCTGGGCGGCGTCGAGCATGCCGCCGGTGGACAGGATCTTCACCCGGTCCGACGGGAAGGCGCCCTCGCCGGCCAAGTACAACGCCGACGTGGCGCACCCACATTCGGGGTGCACGTACAACTCGGCGTCGGGGTTGGCGCGGGCCTGCCGGGCGAGCTCGTCGCCGTTGATGCCGGCGTGCACGTGGCATTCCCCGGCCCATACGTGCAGGTTCTTGCGTCCGGTCAGCCGACGGACGTGGGCGCCGAGGAACTGGTCGGGGCAGAACAGCACGTCCCGGTCGGGGTCGATGGATTCGACGACGTCGACGGCGTTGGCCGAGGTGCAGCAGATGTCGGTGAGCGCCTTCACGGCCGCGCTGGTGTTGACATAGGAAACGACGAGGGCGCCGGGGTGTTCGTCCTTCCAGGCGCGCAGCTGCTCGGGAGTGATCGAGTCGGCCAGCGAGCAGCCGGCCCGCCGGTCGGGAATGAGCACGGTCTTGTCCGGGCTGAGGATCTTGGCGGTCTCGGCCATGAAGTGCACGCCGCAGAACACGATCGTCTCCTCGGACGCGGCGGCGGCGATGCGTGACAGCGCCAGCGAGTCCCCCACGTGGTCGGCGACCTCTTGGATGGCGGGCAGCTGGTAGTTGTGCGCCAGCACGGTGGCGTTGCGCAGCTTCGCCAGCCGGCGGATCGCGGCGGCCCACCGCTCGTCCGCCTCCACCCCGGCGTAGCCGGCGGGTGAATCGGTGATGTCGGCAACCATGGTTTCGGCGAGCAGGTCTATGCGATTGAGCACCGTCACGGCGACTCCTTTCAGACCAGGAGGTTTTCGACTTACAATCGAAAACATGGCCCATGGTAACACCGCCCACGAAGTCCTCGCGGTCGTGTTCCAGGTTCGCCACCTCACAGCAGACCCCGAAAAGGGCCCCGAAAAGGGCCCCGAAAAAGAATCGGGTACGGCAAAACCGCACTTGGACGTGCTGCTGTGGCAGCGCGCCAAGGATCCACAGCAGGGCGCCTGGTCACTGCCGGGTGGCCGGTTGCGCAACGACGAGGACCTGACCACCTCGGTCCGCCGGCAACTGGCCGAGAAGGTCGACCTCAAGGAACTGGCCCACCTCGAGCAACTGGCGGTGTTCTCCGATCCGCACCGCGTGCCGGGCACCCGGATGATCGCCTCGACGTTCCTGGGCCTGGTGCCCTCCCCCGCCACCCCCGAGCTGCCGCCGGACACCCGCTGGCACCCGGTCAGCTCGCTGCCGCCGATGGCGTTCGACCACGGCCCGATGGTCGCGCACGCCCGCGCCCGGCTGATCGCCAAAATGTCCTACACCAACATCGGCTTCGCCTTAACGCCGCGGGAATTCGCGCTGTCCACGCTGCGCGACATCTACGGCGCGGCGCTGGGCTATCAGGTCGACGCGACCAACCTGCAGCGGGTGCTGGTCCGCCGCGGCGTCATCTCGCAGACCGGCACGGTCGCGCAGTCCGGCCGCAGCGGGGGCCGCCCGGCCGCCCTGTACCGCTTCACCGACTCGCAACTGCGTGTCACCGACGAATTCGCCGCGTTGCGGCCTCCCGGCTCGCCCGGGCAGACATGACGTAATATTGGGAACCCTGACCGGCAAAGCATTTCGGACCGTCGACACGCCGACGGGTCGGGGCGGCAAATTCGACCCCGGTGAGCTGCAGAAAGACACGAAACAGCTGACCTTGCGGGCGTTACGTATGGTCACCGGCCGTCATTCACGGACGACGACGCCGGCTGGCCACGAAGGGAGCCTTGATGGCTGAGCCCGGCAACCTGGCCGGAACCCGCGACGCGGAGTGGATCGCCCCTCCCCCGCACGAGGAACTGCAGCGCGGGGTACGTCCGCTGTTGCCCTCCGACGATCCGTTCTACCAGCCGCCCCCGGGCTACCAGCACGCCGAACCCGGCACGGTGCTGCGCTCGCGCGACGTCGAGCTGGCCTTTCTGGGGCTGATCCCCCAATCCGTGACGGCCGTGCAGCTGCTGTACCGGACGATGGACATGAACGGGAACCCGGAGGCGACCGTCACCACGGTGATCGCACCGGGTGAAGCTGCCCCGGAGCGGCCCTGTCCGCTGCTGTCCTACCAATGCGCGATCGACGCCATCTCGTCACGCTGCTTTCCCTCCTATGCCCTGCGGCGCCGGGCCAAGGCCCTGGGGGCGATCGGCCAGTTCGAGTTCTTGTTGGTAGCCGCGGCCGTCGCCGAGGGGTGGGCGGTCTCGGTGCCCGACCACGAAGGCCTGCGCGGCACGTGGGGCGCACCCTATGAGCCCGGCTACCGCGTGCTGGACGGGATCCGGGCCGCATTGAGCTCGCAGCGCCTCGGCCTGTCCCCGGCGGCGCCGATCGGGCTGTGGGGCTACTCCGGCGGCGGTCTGGCCAGCGCCTGGGCCGCCGAGATGTGCGGCGAGTACGCGCCCGAGTTGGACATCGTCGGCGCGGTGCTGGGCTCGCCCGTCGGCGACCTCGGACACACCTTCCGCCGGCTCAACGGCGGCTTCCTGGCCGGCTTGCCCGGACTGGTGGTGGCCGCGCTCGCCCACGTCTACCCCGCCCTGGATCGGGTGATCAAAGAGCACGCCAACGACGAGGGGCGCGCCCTGCTCGAGTCGCTGGAGAACATGACGACCGTGCAGGCG
>JAQTVU010000464.1 GCA_028706695.1 Mycobacterium sp. | reverse complement strand
CAGCCCGGCGGTGAGCCCGGCGATCTCCGGCCCGCGAAACCGCTGGTAGGGAATGCTGCCGTCGCGAAATATGTTGCCGCCGCGGACATCCGAGTCCGCGGTCAGCAGGTGGCGGGTGGCGGCCAACAGCAGGGCCACCGCCAGCTCGGCGACCGCGTCGGCGTTGCGGCCCGGGGTGTTGAACACCGGGATACCGGCCGCGGTCGCCGCCGGGATGTCGACGTTGTCAGGCTCTCCGCGGGTGCAGGCGATCGCGCGCAGGCCCACGTCAAACACCGGGCCGCGCACCGAATCGCTTTCCACCACAACGACATCAGCGCATTCGGCGGCGATCCGCTCCGCCAGCCGCTCGGCGCTGTAGATCCGCAGTGGGCGCTGCTCGATCCATGGGTCGTACACCACGTCGGCCAGGTCCCGGAGCTTGCCGAAGCCCGGCCCGCGCAGCGGGGCCGTCACCAGCGCCCGCGGTCGGGACGTCACGAATGCCAATGCTGGCGTACGGTGACGCCCGTGTCACGCACCGACCTGGCCATCGGCGTCGATGTCGGCAGTACCGCGGTCAAAGCCGTGGTCGCCGACGCCGACGGGCGTGTGACGGCGCGGGTGCGCATTCCGCACGGGCTGCGGGTGCCGGCCCCCGACCGGCTCGAGCACGACGCCGACGAGGCGTGGCGGCGCGGGCCGCTGGCGGCCCTGGACCGGCTGGACTGCCTGGAGGCGGGCGCGGTCGCCGTGTCGGCGATGGTGCCGACGCTGACGGCTGTCGACGCGGCGGGTAGGCCGCTGACTCCCGGCCTGCTGTACGGCGACGGCCGGGGCCGGTTGCCCGGCGCCCCGCACGACGACGCGGACCTGCCGCTGCCCGCGGTCGGCGAGACCGCCGAATTCCTGCGCTGGACGGCCGTCGCGGCGCCCGGCGCGGCCGGGTACTGGCCCGCCCCGGCGGTGGCCAACTACGCCCTGGCCGGTCAGGCGGTGATCGACCTCGCCACCGCGGCCACGGCGTTTCCGTTGTTCGACGGGACGGCCTGGAACCCGGCGGCATGCGCCGATTGCGGCGCGACGGTCGGGCAGATGCCGCGGGTGCAGACGATCGGTGAGGCCGCCGGCGAGGTCCCCAAGATGGGGGCGGTGCTGGGGGTGGGGGCCGTCGACGCCCTGTGCGAACAGATCGTGGCCGGCGCCGACCGCGACGGCGACGCGCTCGTCCTGTGCGGCGCCACGCTGATCGTGTGGATGACCGTTCCCGAATACCGGCAGGTGCCCGGCCTGTGGACCGTCCCGCACACCGGCGCGGGCAAGAGCCAGATCGGCGGGGCCAGCAACGCCGGCGGGCTTTTCCTCGGCTGGGTCGATCGCGTTCTGGCGCCGGATGATTCGGCGGCAGACCCGCGCCGGGTGCCGGTATGGTCGCCCTACATACGCGGGGAGCGCACGCCGTTCCACGACCGCGACCGCCGGGCGGTGCTCGACGGCTTGGACCTGACCCACGACGCGGCGGCCCTGCGGCGGGCCGCCTACGAAGCGTCCGGGTTCGTCGTCCGTCAGCTCATCGAGCTGAGCGGAGTCCCGGTGACGCGTGTCGTGGCCGCCGGAGGCGGCATCCGGGTCCGGCCCTGGATGCAGGCCATCGCCGACGCGACCGGTCGTCCCGTGCAGCTCTCCGCGGTACCCGAGGGGGCGGCCCTGGGCGCCGCCTTCCTCGCGCGCATGGCGGCCGGTCTGGAAACCACGGTCGCCGACGCCGCCCGCTGGGCCCGCACCGGGCGCATCGTCGAGCCCGACCCGCTCTGGGCGACCGCGATCGAGGACCGCTATCGCCGATTCCTGGAGCTGGGCGGCCAGAGATGTGGCGCAAGACCTCCGGCGGCGTTCTAGGCTTGTGCAATGACAGACCATGACCGCAAAGCTGCCCGTCGAGAGATCGCCGACGCCCTGTTGAAAGCCCTCGAACGCCGGCACGAGGTCGCCGACGTGGTGGTGGAGTCGGAGAACAAGGCGGCCGCCGTCGAGGCCATCGTCGCGCTGCTTGACACGTCCCGCGCGGCCGCCGAAGCGGTGATGGGCATGTCCTTCGACCAGCTCACGATCGATTCGCGCCGGCGGATCCTGGCCGAGCTCGAGGACCTGAACAAGCAACTGAGTTTCACGGTCAAGGACCGTCCGGCCAGCTCGGGGGAGACGCTGGAGTTGCGGCCGTTCTCCGCCGCGGAGGACCGCGACCTGTTCGCCGTCCGCACCGAGGACATGAAGTCCGCCGGAGACGGGTCCGGGGCGCCGGCCGGCAGCCTCGACGATGAGATCCGTGCCGCGCTGCGCCGCGTCGACGACGAGGAGGCCGCGTGGTTCGTGGCCGTCGACTCGGGGCAGAAGGTCGGGATGGTGTTCGGGGAACTGATCCGCGGCGAGGTCAACGTCCGGATCTGGATCCACCCCGAGCACCGCAAGAAGGGTTACGGCACCGCGGCGCTGCGCAAGTCGCGCCGCGAGATGGCGTGGTGCTTCCCCGCGGTGCCGATGGTCGTCCGCGCGCCGGCGGCCAGGCCGGCCCAGGCCTAGCAGGTCCCCGCGGATCCTTAGCAGCCCAGGGTTGCGGTGACGGCGACGATGTTGCGGAGCCGGGCCATCTCACTGCCTTCGGGGTCGTCGGGGAATTCGAGGCCGTAGTCACCGAACAGGTCGCGCCGCGCCCGGCTGGTCGCCAGCCAGCCCCGATCGTTCAGGTAGGCGACGACGTCGGCGCGTTCGCCCTCGCAGAAAAGTCCGGAGAAGTCGAGGTCGCAGCCGAAGCTGGCCCACCGGTCGCTGAACACCTGCGCGCGCTGGGTCATCGTCGGCCCGGAGTCGGGGTGATATTCGGTGGCCAGCTTGCTGCCGGTGGCGCTGAGTCCGGTGATGTTGTCGAAGAGCCGGTCCTGCGCGTCGGGCGGGAGGTACATCAGCAAGCCCTCGGCGCTCCAGGCCGTCGGTTGGGTGGTGTCGAACCCGCAGTTGCGCAGGGCGGTCGGCCAGTCCTCGCGCAGATCGATGCTGACGGTCCGCCGCTCGGCGGCCGGTGTGGCGCCCAGCCGCGACATCGCGGCGTCCTTGAAGGCCACGACCTTGGGTTGGTCCACCTCGTAGACCACGCTTCCGGGCGGCCAGGCCAGCCGGTAGGCGCGGGCGTCGAGGCCGGCGGCCAGGATCACCGACTGGCGGATGCCGTCGCGCGCCGCGTTGAGGAAGAAGTCGTCGAAGAAGCGGGTGCGGACCGCGATCGAGTCGGTCTCCAGCGC
>JAQTVU010000463.1 GCA_028706695.1 Mycobacterium sp. | reverse complement strand
CCTGTTCGACCAATTCGTCGACCTGCTGGAGGACCGGCGGTGAGCGCGAGCGTGCGCACACCTGCGGCCGTCCGCACCCAGAAGGGACAGCAAGGCTAGTGCCGCGCCGTACCGATTTGCGTCACGTGCTGGTGATCGGCTCCGGGCCGATCGTGATCGGGCAGGCCTGCGAGTTCGACTACTCCGGCACCCAGGCCTGCCGGGTGCTGCGCGCGGAGGGGCTGCAGGTCAGCCTGATCAACTCCAACCCGGCGACCATCATGACCGATCCCGAGTACGCCGACTTCACCTACGTCGAGCCCATCACGCCGGCCTTCGTCGAGCGGGTGATCGCCCAGCAGGCCGAGCGCGGCAACCGGATCGACGCGCTGCTGGCCACCCTGGGCGGGCAGACCGCGCTGAATACCGCGGTGGCGCTGTACGAGAACGGGGCGCTGGAGCGCTACGGCATCGAACTCATCGGCGCGGACTTCGACGCCATCCAGCGCGGCGAGGACCGGCAGATGTTCAAGGACATCGTCGCCAAGGTCGGCGGCGAATCCGCACGCAGCCGAGTGTGTTTCACCATGGAGGAGGTCCGTGAGACGGTCGCTGAGCTCGGGCTTCCGGTGGTGGTGCGACCGAGCTTCACCATGGGCGGGCTCGGCTCGGGGATGGCGCACTCCGCCGAGGAGATCGAGCGGATGGCCGGCGCCGGGCTGGCCGCCTCGCCCAGCGCCAACGTGCTGATCGAGGAATCGGTCTACGGCTGGAAGGAATTCGAGCTCGAGCTGATGCGCGACGGCAACGACAACGTGGTGGTGGTGTGCTCGATCGAGAACCTCGACCCGATGGGTGTGCACACCGGTGACTCGGTCACCGTGGCGCCGGCTATGACCTTGACCGACCGGGAATACCAGCGGATGCGCGACCTGGGCATCGCGATCCTGCGCGAGGTCGGGGTCGACACCGGCGGCTGCAACATCCAGTTCGCGGTCGACCCGCACGACGGCAGGCTGATCGTCGTCGAGATGAATCCACGGGTTTCGCGATCCAGTGCGCTGGCGTCCAAGGCGACCGGCTTCCCGATAGCCAAGATCGCCGCCAAGCTCGCGATCGGCTACACCCTGGACGAGATCGTCAACGACATCACCAGGCAAACGCCGGCCTGCTTCGAACCCACGCTGGACTACGTCGTGGTCAAGGCGCCGCGGTTCGCGTTCGAGAAGTTCCCCGGCGCCGACCCCACCCTCACCACGACGATGCAGTCGGTGGGCGAGGCGATGTCGCTGGGGCGCAACTTCGTCGAGGCGCTCGGCAAGGTGATGCGGTCACTGGAAACCAGCCGCGTCGGGTTCTGGACGAAGCCGGATCCCGAGGGCGGCGTCGAGGAGGTCCTGACCCGGTTGCGGAAACCGGCCGAAGGCCGGCTCTACGACATCGAACTCGCGCTGCGGCTGGGCGCCCCGGTTGAACGGGTCGCCGAGGCCAGCGGGGTGGACCCGTGGTTCGTCGCCCAGATCGGCGAGCTGGTCGCGCTGCGCGCCGAGCTGGCCGCCGCCCCGGTGCTGGACGCCGAGCTGCTTCGGCGCTGCAAGCACAATGGGCTGTCGGACCGCCAGATCGCCGCGCTGCGACCGGAATTGGCGGGGGAAGACGGGGTGCGCTCGCTGCGCGAGCGTCTCGGTATCCATCCGGTGTACAAGACGGTCGACACCTGCGCGGCGGAGTTCGAGGCCACGACGCCCTACCACTACAGCAGCTACGAGCTGGACCCCGCCGCCGAGACCGAGGTGGCCCCGCAGACCGAGAAGCCCAAGGTGCTGATACTGGGTTCCGGGCCGAACCGCATCGGTCAGGGCATCGAATTCGACTACAGCTGCGTGCACGCGGCAACCACGTTGAGCCAGGCCGGTTTCGAGACCGTAATGATCAACTGCAACCCGGAGACGGTGTCCACCGACTACGACACCGCTGACCGGCTCTACTTCGAGCCGCTGACCTTCGAGGACGTGTGTGAGGTGTTCCACGCCGAAACGAAGTCGGCCGCCGGCGGTCCCGGGGTGGCGGGTGTCATCGTCCAATTGGGCGGGCAGACCCCGCTCGGGCTGGCGCAGCGCCTCGCCGACGCCGGGATCCCGATCGTCGGCACCCCGCCGGAGGCCATCGACCTGGCCGAGGACCGCGGCGCGTTCGGCGACGTGTTGGCCGGCGCCGGGTTGCCGGCGCCGAAGTACGGCATGGCAACGACTTTCGCGCAGGCCCGCCGCATCGCCGAGGAGATCGGCTACCCGGTGCTGGTGCGGCCCTCCTACGTGCTGGGCGGTCGCGGCATGGAGATCGTCTACGACGAGGACACGCTCAAGGACTACATCGACCGCGCCACCGAGTTGTCCCCCGAGCATCCGGTGCTCGTGGACCGCTTCCTCGAGGATGCGGTCGAAATCGACGTCGACGCGCTCTGCGATGGCGATGAGGTCTACATCGGCGGCGTCATGGAGCACATCGAGGAGGCCGGCATCCACTCCGGCGACTCGGCTTGCGCGTTGCCGCCGGTGACTCTGGGCCGCAGCGACATCGAGAAGGTACGCCGCGCGACGGAGACCATCGCCCACGGCATCGGCGTGATCGGGCTGCTCAACGTGCAGTACGCCCTCAAGGACGACGTGCTCTACGTTCTGGAGGCAAACCCCCGCGCCAGCCGCACGGTGCCCTTCGTGTCCAAGGCCACCGCGGTCCCGCTGGCCAAGGCGTGTGCCAGAATCATGCTGGGCGCCAGCATTTCTCAACTTCGCGACGAGGGAATGCTGGCGGCCTGCCGGGACGGCGCCCACGCCGCCCCGACGGCCCCGATCGCGGTCAAGGAAGCGGTGTTGCCCTTCCACCGGTTCCACCGTGCCGACGGCTCGGCGATCGACTCACTGCTGGGCCCGGAGATGAAATCGACCGGCGAGGTGATGGGAATCGATTGCGACTTCGGCACCGCCTTCGCCAAGAGCCAGACCGCCGCCTACGGATCGCTGCCGTCCGAGGGCACCGTGTTCGTGTCGGTCGCCAACCGCGACAAGCGATCGCTGGTGTTCCCCGTCAAGCGGTTGGCCGATCTGGGATTCCGCGTCCTTGCCACCGAAGGCACCGCTGAGATGTTGCGCCGCAACGGGATTCCCTGCGACGAGGTCCGCAAGCATTCCGAGCCGGCGCAGCCGGGACGCCCGGAAGCCTCCGCGGTCGACGCGATCAGGGCCGGCGAGGTCGACATGGTGATCAACACCCCCTACGGCAACTCGGGGCCCCGCATCGAC
>JAQTVU010000462.1 GCA_028706695.1 Mycobacterium sp. | reverse complement strand
CACCCAGCGTCGGGCTGATGCAGCCGTGGCGCTTCATCCGCATCACCGATGCCGCGCTCCGCGGCCAGATCCACGCCCTCGTCGCCGAGGAGCGCCCGCTGACCGCGGCCGCGCTGGGCGAGCGGGCCGAGGAGTTTCTGGCGCTCAAGGTCGAAGGCATACTCGAATGCGCCGAGCTTTTCGTGGTGGCGCTGAGCGACGACCGCGACCGCCACGTGTTCGGCCGGCGGACACTGCCGCAGATGGATCTGGCCTCGGTGTCCTGCGCGATCCAGAACCTGTGGCTGGCCGCCCGCTGCGAGGGACTCGGCATGGGCTGGGTCTCCCTGTTCGACCCGCGGCGGCTGGCCGCGCTGCTGGCAATGCCCGCCGGCGCCGAGCCGGTGGCCATCCTGTGCCTGGGCCCGGTGCCCGAATTCCCGGACCGTCCCGCGCTGGAACTCGACGGCTGGGCCGATGCGCGACCGCTTCCGGAGTTCGTCTCGGAGAACCGATGGGTCCGGCGGCACGGCGAGGACGGGGCGGCGGAAGAACCACGCTGAGGGCGCGTTTCGGCAAACCGGGTGGGCCCGATGCCGCGACCGCAGACGGCGGCCGGCGCCGCGCCCCCGGGTATCGTCGCCGGCGGAGGGCAAGCTGGAGGGGTGAGACGCGCAATGGCCGACCCAATGGCCGGCACCGAAAGCGGGCAACGCGACAACGTGCTGATCGTGCACTGGCATGACCTGGGCCGCCACTTCGGCGCCTACGGCCACCGTGACGTGTCCAGCCCGCGGCTGGACCGGCTGGCCGGCGAGGGCATCCTGTTCACCAGGGCCCACGCCACCGCGCCGCAGTGCTCGCCGTCGCGCGGCTCGCTGTTCACCGGCCGCTACCCGCAGACCAACGGGCTGGTCGGGCTGGCGCACCACGGCTGGGAATACCGGGCCGGAGTTCGCACACTGCCCCAGATGCTCAATGAATTCGGCTGGCATTCCGCGCTTTTCGGCATGCAACACGAGACCTCCCACCCGGAGCGGCTGGGTTTCGCCGAGTTCGACGTGTCGAACTCGTATTGCGACCACGTGGCGGACACGGCCTCGGCGTGGCTGCGGGACAGCGCCAAAAACCGTGGCCGGCAACCCTTTCTGTTGACCGCCGGCTTCTTCGAGGCGCATCGGCCCTACCCGCCGGACCGCTACCGGCCGGCCGAGCGCGCCGGCGTCGTCCCGCCCGACTACCTGCCGGACATCCCCGAGGTCCGCGGCGACCTGGCCGGCTTCTACGGGGCGATCGCCGCGGCGGACGACGCGGTCGGGGGGCTGCTGGACACGCTGGCCGAAACGGGGCTGGACGCCAGCACCTGGGTGGTGTTCTTCACCGACCACGGCCCGGCGTTCCCGCGGGCCAAATGCACGCTGTACGACGCCGGAACCGGCATCGGCATGATCATCCGCCCGCCCGCCGGCCGCCGCCTCGCTCCCCGGGTGTATGACGAGCTGTTCAGCGGGGTCGATCTGGTGCCGACGCTGCTGGGGTTGCTCGGGCTCGACATCCCGCCCGACGTCGACGGGGTGTCACACGCCCCGGCGCTGCTGGCGCCGGGCCAGCATCCCGAACCGGTCCGCCAACACGTGTACAGCACCAAGACCTATCACGACTCCTTCGATCCCATCCGCGCGATCCGGACCAAGGAATACAGCTACATCGAGAACTACGCGCCGCGCCCGCTGTTCGACCTGGCGCTGGACATCAGGGAAAGCCCGTCCGGCGCGGCGGTCGCGCCGTCGGTCCGGCGACCGCGCCCGGAGCGCGAACTCTACGACCTGCGCACCGACCCCACCGAGACCACCAACCTGCTGACCGGCGAGGACGCCGCGTCGGTGGATGCGGTGGCGGCCGAGCTGGCGCTGCGCCTCAACGATTGGCGTCAACGCACCGGCGACGTCATCCCGTCGGACTTCGCCGGCAGCCTCATCATGGCGCGAAACATCGAGGCGTACCTGCAAACCCATGCCCGGGCGCCGAGCAGCCGGTCGGCGATCGCGGCAGACCGCGGCATCGACGAGTAGGGCACGCGCAGCAATGTCCGGTCCCGCGTCCGGTCCCGCGTCCGGTCCCGCCAGGTCGTATCTGATCGTGGCCAGCCAGCGCAGCGGCAGCACCCTGCTGATGGAATCGCTGCGCGCAACGGGATGCGCGGGGGACCCCCAGGAGTTCTTCCAGTACCTGCCGTCCACCGGCATGGCGCCCCAGCCGCGCGAGTGGTTCGCCGGCGTCGACGACGAGTCGATCCTGCGGTTGCTCGATCCGCCGAGGCCAGGCGTCCCCGACGCCATGCCCGCGACGGCCTGGCGCGAACACATCCGCAGGTCCGGGCGCACGCCCAACGGTGTGTGGGGCGGCAAGCTGATGTGGAACCAGACCGGGCTGTTGCTGGAGCGGGCCTCAACGCTGCCGGACCGTTCCGGTGACGGCCTGCGCTCGGCGATCCGCGACGTGATCGGCAGCGAGCCCGTCTATGTGCACGTGTATCGGCCAGACGTGGTGTCGCAGGCGGTTTCGTTCTGGCGGGCGGTGCAGACCCAGGTGTGGCGCGGCCGCCCGGATCCCCGGCGCGACGCGCGGGCGGCCTACCACGCCGGCGCCATCGCCCACATCGTGGGCATCCTGCGGGAGCAGGAAAACCGTTGGCGCACTTGGTTCGCCGAGGAGGACATCAGGCCGATGGAGATCGGCTACCCGGTGCTGTGGCAAAATCTCACCGCCATTGTGGGCGACATCCTGCAGGCGCTGGGCCAGGACCGGCGGCGGGCACCGGAGCCGATGACCGAACGGCAGGCGAACCGGCGATCCGACGAGTGGGCGGACCGCTACCGGGCGGAGGCCCCGCGACTGGGGCTACCTACCTGACCGGCGCGCGCCGACCTCGGCGACGATGAACACCCGCCGGAACGGGAAGAGCGTCACACCATCGGCCCGGGCCGGGTAGGCGTCGGCGAGCAGCGGGATCAGCTCCTGGCGGAAGCGCTCCCAGGCGTTGTCGTCGAGCCGTTCTCGCACCGGCACCAGTGCGGTGCCGGTGATCCAGTCCAACACCGGGTGCTCACCGGTGAGCTGGTGCAGATACGTGGCCTCCCAGACGTCGACCTTGCATCCGGCGTCCAGCAGCAGATTGGCGTAGTGCGTCGGCGGCTGGACCACGGCGCCCAGGCGAAACGGTACGTCACGCAAGGTCGCCGCAAACGGCTCCCGCCGGGCCAGGGTGCGCACCACGGCGTGCGACGGGGTCTCGAAGTTACCCG
>JAQTVU010000461.1:2392-3292 GCA_028706695.1 Mycobacterium sp. | reverse complement strand
CGAGAGCAGGGTGCCGTCCGCGCCACGCAAGCCCCAGCGCTCCAAGGGCACCTCGATGCGTGCCGCCAGGGCCCGTTCGGCGTCCAGGTCGCGGGACGCGATGTGCTCTTCGGCGTCAACGGCCGCGCGAATGTCGTGGTCGCCGATCCGGTAGGCCCATTCCCAGTTCAGCTCGAGTTCGTGCGCACCGCCGTAGTCGGCCCGCAGCACCAGCGTCGGTCCTGCGATCTCGGGCGGCGTGAACGACTGGTCGGAGGAGGTGACGGCCGCGATCTGGCGCAGCCGCGGATAGTAGTCGGCGGCGAAGCCCGCCGCCTCACCGGCCGGAATGGCCAGCGCCTCGCCACCGCATGTCAGGCGCTGCAAGACTTCCGGCGCCGGCCTGTCCAGCCGCGCGAGCCGCAACCCGCCGTCTTCGTACGCCACGCCGTGACCTGCGGACCCGATGAACGCCACCGGCCGCGCCGCGACACCGTCGACCAGGAGCGCGGGCCGAACGCTCAGATCGCCGGCCGTGTCGGCGGTGACGTCCAGACGCAGCTGCGCCGCCCCGCAGGCCGGCACCTCCTGCCGCGGATTGGCGGTGATCAGGCGCACCCCAACCCGGCGCGCCTCGTCCAGCAGCGGCCACAATTGCGGGGATTCGAATCGCAACAGTGGAATGGTCTTGACGTCGCCGTAGCCGCCGTAGGAGTACCTGTAGTAGCCGGAATGCTGGGGGCTGGATGCCCGGTAGGTGGCATACAGCTCCTGGATGATCTGAAAGTGGTCGACGCGATAGCCGCTGTGGCGCAGCATGGCAAGCTTTCCCCAGCTCAAGTCACCGGCCACCCAGCCGCCACGTTTGCCGGGGCGCATCAGCCGGGCATCGAGCATCGGGCCCGACCCGTCCGTGGACAG
>JAQTVU010000461.1:0-2382 GCA_028706695.1 Mycobacterium sp. | reverse complement strand
CCATCGGCGTCCCGCCGTGACCATTCGTCGCGACCGCGGGCACCAGCGCGTCCAGCGACTGCCGCCACGCCGGCGGCGCGGCGGCAGTCGCTACATGGGTCGGCGTCTTGCGTGACGCGGAGGCGGCGATCACCAGTGCCGCCACATGTTTGCAGTCAACTCCCACCGGGCAGCTGCACGCCCCGCCCTCCGCCATCCAGGTCCCGGACGCGCGCCGCCCCAGCCGCACCGTCGCGGTGTATGGACGTCCTCCGCTCCCTTGCACACTGCCGACGAGATTCTGCGTTGCCGGGTCCCACAGACACCGCAGCACCCGGCCGTCACGCGCGTAAACGAAGCCACGTCGATACGTGTCCCCGCCCACCAACTCCAGCGCACTCGAAAGCTCGATCAAGGGAAACGGCAACCCACTCATGCCAGCACCGTAGCGGGCGACGCAGACACAAGGGGCCCACCTTACCGCGCGACACGCCAAAATAGTGACCGATGAGTTCACCGTGACCGATGTGACGCCATGTGACCCGGTGGGGCCGGCCAAGAGTGCAGTGGTTCCATAGAGTGCAGTGGTTGAAGATCAGATCGGTGAAAACCTCCTGATTCGCCTCCCGCGTGCCACCCTGGGCGGGCGAATTTGGCTGTGAGCTGGCCGTCGCCTAGACTCTAGGGGTTGCCGTGGGCAGACCTCGGCCGGTGTATGGCAAGCGACAAGCTTTTCCTATCGGCCCTGCGTGCCATTCGGCGACGAAGACCGCGCACGTCAGCTTTTGGAGAGCAGCGCTTCGGGTTCACCGGGCCGCCTTCTGCTGCCGTGCACACGTAAACCAGAGCAGGAGATCGAGTGATTCAGCAGGAATCGCGGCTGAAGGTCGCCGACAACACCGGCGCCAAGGAGATCTTGTGCATCCGGGTGCTCGGCGGCTCGTCGCGGCGCTACGCCGGCATTGGAGATGTCATCGTGGCCACCGTCAAGGACGCCATTCCCGGCGGCAACGTCAAGCGCGGCGACGTCGTCAAGGCCGTTGTTGTGCGCACCGTCAAGGAGCGCAGGCGTCCCGACGGCAGCTACATCAAGTTCGACGAGAACGCGGCTGTCATCATCAAGCCGGACAACGACCCGCGTGGGACGCGCATTTTCGGTCCGGTCGGTCGCGAACTGCGCGAGAAGCGTTTCATGAAGATCATCTCGCTGGCTCCGGAGGGGTTGTAGATGAAGGTCCGTAAGGGCGACACCGTGCTGGTGATCGCGGGCAAGGATAAAGGGGCCAAGGGTAAGGTCCTGCAGGCCTATCCCGAGCGCAACCGGGTGCTGGTCGAGGGCGTGAATCGGATCAAGAAGCACACCGCGGTCTCGACCAACCAGCGGGGGGCTCGCTCGGGCGGGATAGTCGTCCAGGAGGCCGCGATCCACGTCTCCAACGTGATGGTGGTCGACTCCGAGGGCAAGCCGACCCGGGTCGGCTACCGGACGGACGAGGAGACGGGCAAACGCGTCCGTATCTCCAAGCGCAACGGCAAGGACATTTGATGACAACTGCGGAAAGAGTCATGCCGCGGCTGAAAGAGCGCTACCGCAACGAGATTCGGGACTCGTTGCAAAAGCAGTTCGGCTACGCCAATGTCATGCAGATCCCCACCGTGGCCAAGGTCGTCGTGAACATGGGCGTCGGTGAGGCGGCCCGGGATGCCAAGCTGATCAACGGCGCGGTCAACGACCTGGCCCTGATCACCGGGCAACGGCCGGAGATCCGTCGGGCCCGCAAGTCGATCGCGCAGTTCAAGCTGCGGGAGGGCATGCCGATCGGGGTCCGGGTTACCCTGCGCGGGGACCGGATGTGGGAGTTCCTCGACCGGCTCACCTCGATCGCGCTGCCGCGGATCCGCGACTTTCGCGGACTCTCGCCCAAGCAGTTCGATGGCGTGGGCAACTACACCTTCGGGCTGGCCGAGCAGTCGGTGTTCCACGAGATCGACGTGGACAAGGTCGACCGCGTCCGGGGCATGGACATCAGCGTCGTCACCTCGGCGACGACCGACGACGAGGGGCGGGCGCTGTTGCGGGCCCTTGGGTTTCCGTTCAAGGAGAACTGACTATGGCTAAGAAGGCACTGGTTAACAAGGCGGCGCGCAAGCCACGGTTTGCGGTGCGTGCCTACACCCGCTGCAACAGGTGCGGGCGCCCGCGCGCGGTCTACCGCAAGTTCGGGTTGTGCAGGATCTGCCTGCGCGAGATGGCGCACGCGGGCGAGTTGCCCGGCGTGCAGAAGAGCAGCTGGTAACGGGCACGGGACCACAGACCAATCCAGATACAGGCACGCGGCAGGCCCGGGACCGGGAACCGCCGCGAGGAAGGTGACAGGCGCTGTCATGACCACGTTATCGACG
>JAQTVU010000460.1 GCA_028706695.1 Mycobacterium sp. | reverse complement strand
GGGCCCACGTGATGTCAACCTACCTGTCCGACGACTGGGGCCGTGACTGGGGTTCGCTGCGCAAGTTCGACACCATCGCCGAGGCGCATCCCGCGCAGCTGGACCTGGGCACCGCCACCCGCAGCGGTTGGTGGTCACCGGGACCGATCCGGATCAAGCCCTAAGTGGCAGCGCCGCCTCGCTCGCCGCGGCGGCCCGCGGTGCCGCACACCGGTCTGGGCGCCGGCTCGTCCTCGTCGAGGAACCCCGGCCGGGGACGACGGGCGCCTGGGTGACCCCACCCGCAGGACCCGGCCGAGTGCTACATCCCCGAATGCCTGGCTCCGATACAGCCGCTACTCGTTGTGGTGAGTGGGTTCGGACGGCAACGCGCCCACCCGTTGCTGGGCCCGCTCGTCGGCCTGCCGCTGTTCGGCCGCGGTGACGACGATCGCATCCGAGCCCGGAAACACCGTCGCCTCATGGCCGCTGGCAAGCCAGCGCACCACATAGGGCGGCGCGCCATCGGCGCCGTGGATCTCCAGAATCAAGCCACGCTGATCCGGCAGCTCCGTCGTCGCGCCCTTGATCACGAGCCAGTCACCTACGTTGGCCTTCATGGTCGACTCCCTCGATGGTTTTCTCGGTTTTTTGGATTGGTTTTATGAGACGATCATGCGCCTGGACCGCCCCGCTCAGCGAGGGCCGTACGTCCCCGGTGCCGACCCCGGCGTGCCGAGTACGAACGCCCCGTATGTTCGGGACTTCCGCCCCTAGCCCGTCAACTTTTCGGGTGGTCGGATACGGGTGATCGACGCGACGGAGGAAGGCGATGGGTGCCGCGCAGGACGCACCGGCAACGGCGCGCATGTTGGCCCGGCTGCTGGGCCGTTTTCTGACCGGCGGGCTCATCGTCTCATCACTCGGCTGGCCGGTCACGCGGCGCGCGGCGCTGCGCCTGGCTGGCCCCGAAATTTTCGTTTCGGTGGCCGATGCGATCGGCGCCCGGTGCTGGTGGATGATGACGCAGTGCATTGTCTTCGCCCCGATGAGCCCCTATCTAACCTACATCGGTTGGTCCCCGGCGCGCGGCCGGCCGACGTCGCCGGCGCGAGCCGTCCGCGGCCTGCCGTGGGTCGCATGATCGGGCCCAGGACGCCGGCGGATCCACGACGGCAAAAAACCGAAACCGGGCAATCGGCCACCCACGGTCGGGCACCCGACGATCGCACGGAGATCCTCATCGAATTGGGCGGCGCCGCCCGCGGCGAGTCCGACCGGTTGACGGTCGCCGCCGACGAAGATGAGGTGTTGGCGCCCGGATCGGGGATGCTGGTGGTCAAACAGGGACCCAACGCCGGGGCGCGGTTCCGGTTGGAGGCCTCCGTCGTGTCCGTCGGCCGGCATCCGGAAAGCGATATCTACCTCGACGACATCACCGTCAGCCGCCGGCACGCCGAAGTCCGCAGCGAAAACGGGCAGTTCCGGATCGTCGACCGCGGCAGCCTGAACAACACCTATCTCAACCGGGAACCGATAGACTCCGCGGTGCTGGCCACCGGCGACGAGATCCAGATCGGAAACTTCCGGCTGGTCTTCATCGCCGGCTGACGGCCGGACGGGGATCCGGTGGGCGCCGACCCGGCCGCACGCGCATGAACGACTCTACGTCATCGCCGGCAATCGCCTTCACCGCCGAGCAGACGCAAAATCCCCGCGACACGCCGGTCGGCAGGGGATTTTGCGTCTGCTCGCGGCAGGAACTAGACGGCAGGAACTCTAGACGGGGATCAGGCCGTGCTTGCGTGCGACGCGCCACCACAGCTGCTTGTCGCGCAGGATGTGCAACGACTTTCGGATCAGCAGCCGGGTGTCGTGCGGATCGACGACCGCGTCGATGAAACCACGTTCGGCGGCGATCCACGGGATCGCCATGTTGAGGTTGTAGCCCTCGATGAAGTCCCGCTTGATCTGCTGCGCCTCCGGCGTGGTGGGGTCGGGGAACCGCTTCATCAATAGCTGCGCGGCCCCCTCGGCGCCGATCACCGCGATCCGCGCGGTGGGCCAGGCGAAGTTGAAGTCGGCCGTCAGCTGCCGCGAGCCCATCACCGCGTACGCCCCGCCGTAGGACTTGCGGACCGTGATGGTCACCTTCGGCACGTCGGCCTCCACCACCGCATACAGGAACCGCCCGCCGCGCTTGATGATCCCCTTCTTCTCCTCCTCGGCCCCCGGCAAGAACCCGGGGGTGTCCACGACGAACACCAGCGGGACGTCGAAGGAGTCGCAGAACCGGATGAACCGTGCCGCCTTGTCGGACGCCTCGTTGTCGATCGCCCCGGACAGATGCATGGGCTGGTTGGCGATCACCCCGACCGTGCGGCCGTCCACCCGGGCGTAGCCGGTGATGATGGCCGGGCCGTGCTGGGCGGCCACGTCGAGGAAATCGCCGTCGTCGAAGATCCGCAGCAGGATCTCGTGCATGTCGTAGGCCGTGTTGTCGGAATCCGGCACGATCGAGTCGAGCTCGAGGTCGGTGGGGGTGATCTCCGGCTCCAGCCCGGGGCTGACGATCGGGGGCTTGTCAAAGCAGTTGGACGGCAGGAACGACAGGAAGTCGCGCACGTACTGGAACGCCTCGGCTTCGGAGTCGACCACCTGGTGGATGTTGCCGTAACGGGCTTGCGCGTCGGAACCACCGAGTTCGTCGAGGCTGATCTCCTCGCCGGTGACCTCGCGAATCACATCGGGACCGGTGACGAAGAAATAGCCCTGGTCACGTACCGAGACGATCAGGTCGTCCTGGATCGGCACATACACCGCCCCCCCGGCGCATTTGCCGAAGATGAGGGAGATTCTCGGCACCAGTCCCGACAGCGACTCCTGGCGGCGGCCCAGCTCGGCATACCAGGCCAGCGAGGCGACCGCGTCCTGGATCCGCGCGCCGCCGGAGTCATTGATGCCGACGATCGGGCAGCCGACCATCGCGCACCACTCCATCAGCCGGGCCACCTTGCGGCCGAACATCTCACCGACCGAGCCCTGGAACACCGTTTGGTCGTGAGAGAACACCCCGACCGGACGGCCGTCGATCATCGCGTGGCCGGTGACGACGCCGTCGCCGTACAGGGCGTTGGGGTCGTTGGGCGTCCGGGCCAGCGCGCCGACCTCCAGGAAGGTGCCCGGATCAACCAACGCGTGGATGCGGGCGCGCGCACTTGGGATGCCTTTCGCCTCCCGCTTGGCGACGGCTTTCGCGCCCCCGGGCTCCTTGGCCAGCTCCAGGCGGGCATTCAGCTCGGCCAGCTTCTCGG
>JAQTVU010000459.1 GCA_028706695.1 Mycobacterium sp. | reverse complement strand
GGGGCAAAGCTTTGGTCACCTGGGGCGATCATGACGCGTTGGGAGCAGAGTTGAGCGCTCGCGAGGGCGCCGACGGCGTGGTCCACTCCGCGGCCGCTGACGGCGCCGCCGACCCGCTGGTGCCCTCGCCGCCGCGCGGGTGGCCGTCTCGCACCGCTCATCGTGCGTCCGGGCGAAAGTCACCTTGGCGGCTTCACCAAGGCCGACGAGGTTCTACATCCACTCCGGCGGCGGCCTCGACGATCTGATCGGCACCAGCGGCGGCGCCCAGCAGGACCGCGTCCTCGGCGGCACGCACCTGCTCGCCACCCGGTTGGCCGGAGAGCTGGGTGATCGCGCGCTCCTCGGCCGCCCGGTGCCGCGCATCCGCCACGACTACGACGGCGTCACCGTCGTCATCGGCCATGGCGACGACCTGCACGCCCGGCGGGTGATCGTGGCCGTTCACCCCACGCTCGCCGGCCGCATCGACTACGCACCGACGCTGCCGGCCGCCCGCGACCAGCTCACCCAGCGCGTGCCCGTGGGATCGGTCATCAAGTGCATGGCGCTCTACGACGAACCGTTCTGGCGGCGTGAGGGTCTGAGCGGCCAGGCGTTCAGCCCCGAGGGTCCGGTCGGCATCGCCTTCGACCAAACCCCCGAGCGGGTCACCCGGGGTGCTGCTGGGCTTCCTCGAAGGCACCGAGGCCCGCAAACTGTCCGCCGTGTCCGCCTACGAGCGCCGCGACATCGTGATCGGCGCCTTTACCCGGCCGGCTATTCGGCCGCGCGCCGCGAGACCGCAGCGCTACCTCGACAAGGATTGGTCGGTCGAGCCGTTCACCCGGGGCTGCTATACCGCCATCATGCCGCCGGGCACCTGGAAGACCTTCGGCCCGGCGCTGCAGACCCCGGTGGGGCGCATCCACTGGGCGGGCACCGAGACCGCCGAAATCTGGAACGGCCATATCGACGGGGCGATCCGCTCCGGCGAGGACACCGACGCCGAGGTGCTACGCGCAGAAGCTATCTGACGGTCCCGCATGCGGACGTCAAGGCGCCGATGAATCGCCGCTATGCGGCCGTCTCAAATCCTGCCGCCGAAATCCTGGAAATCCGGCTGCCGCTACCCCACCGCGTCGGAAATCTCGCGCAGCAGCGCGGCTTTCCCCTTGGCCCCGACGATGCGCTTCACCGGCTGGCCGTCCTTGAACAGGATCATGGTTGGGATCGACACGACCTGAAACTGCGCGGCCGTCTGCGGGTTGGCGTCCACGTCGAGCTTGGCGATCCTCAGCTGGTCGGCCTGCTCCTTCGCGATCTCGTCGAGCACCGGGGCGATCATCTTGCACGGACCACACCAGGTCGCCCAAAAATCAACCAGCACAGGGTTACTGCTCGACAGCACCTCCTCGGCAAAGGACGCGTCGGTCACATCTACCGTGCTTTCACTCATTGATGGCCCCCGTCAAGGTGTTGTCCGGAATTTCGGTCGAATCGCCGTGTGCGGCTTCGCTGGACGCCACGTGCTCGGCCAGCCAGCGTTCGGCGTCGATCGCCGCCGCGCACCCGCTGCCGGCGGCGGTGACCGCCTGGCGATAGGTGCGGTCCACCAGGTCCCCGGCGGCGAACACGCCCTGGACCGAGGTGCTCGTGGAGCGGCCCTCGACCAGCACGTAGCCGTCGGAATCCGTTTTGAGCACGTCGCGCACCAGCTCGGAGCGGGGATCGTGGCCGATGGCCACGAACATCCCGGTCACCGGCAGCGTCGTCTCGGCTCCGCTGATCACATCGCGCAACCGCAACCCGCTCATCGTGTCGCTGCCCTCCACCGCCGCCACGGTGTGATTGGTCAAGAACTTGATCTTGTCGTTGGCCCGGGCCCGGTCCAGCATGATGCGCGAGGCGCGGAACTCCTCGCGGCGGTGCACCAGGGTCACGCTGCGGGCAAACTTGGTCAGGAAGATGGCCTCTTCCATCGCCGAGTCGCCCCCGCCGATCACGGCGATGTCCTGCTCCCTGAAGAAGAACCCGTCACAAGTCGCACATACACTCACGCCCCGGCCCACCAGTTCCTGCTCACCCGGTACCCCCAGGTACCGCGCCGCGGCACCCATCGCCAAGATTACCGCCCGGGCCCGATGCGTCTGGCCCTCGGCCGTCGTCACCGATTTGACCGAACCGCGCAGCGACACCGACTCGACATCTTCCATGCGTAGATCGGCCCCGAACCGCAGCGCCTGCTCGCGCATCTCCTCCATCAAGGCCGGCCCCATGATCCCCTCACGGAAACCCGGAAAGTTCTCCACCTCGGTGGTCGTCATCAGAGCCCCACCAAAAGAGGTCCCCTCAAATACCAGCGGCGACAACTCCGCCCGCGCCGTATACAGCGCCGCGGTGTAGCCGGCCGGACCCGAACCAATAATGATCACGTCGTGAACAGTGTCGGCGCTCATACGAACCTTTCAGCCAGGGCCTGCGTCGGCGTTCAGAACGCGAGCCTACTGGGAATCGATTACGGTAGCCATTCCGAGGCTAACGCCAGAACTCATGTTTGTCGGCGATCGGCCCACAACATCACCCACAACGTAACCCACCTTGGGGGCTGGCATCCGACCGACCACATCGCGGTTAGCGGCGCCGAGATTGGTTGTGCCGCGGCTTATCTGTGGAGAAAGCCGAGCTGGGCGCTGTGGACGGAGATGAACGGAATTAACCTGACTCACAATCGCAGCCCGATCAACGTGAAGCGGCGCACACAACGGCTGTTTGTGGCATCACAACCCGAAGACCTCTACCAAAGCGCTGGTAGACGCCGAAGTATCAAAGGCGTGCCCCGCGGGTTCAATGACGCACCCGCGGGCGACTCTTGCTGACCAACATCATTGTTGATGTCAAGCTAGCCTGCATTCAGGCGTGCCACCAGGTGTGCAGCCCGAAGAATTCACCTGTGAGGCGCGCGTGATGCAGGCCGGTAATCCAGGCCGGCAATGTTCGCGAAGGAGAACCATGACCACAGCACGTCCCGCCAAGACTCGCAACGAGGGCCAGTGGGCGCTGGGAGGGCGCGAGCCGCTCAACGAGAACGAAAAGTTCAAGCAAGAAGATGCGCCGCTGAACGTGCGAGAGCGCATCATCAACAAATATTCAAAAGAAGGCTTCGACAGCATCGACATGTCCGACTTGCGGGGGCGCTTCCGCTGGATGGGCATCTACACCCAACGCGAGCAAGGCTACGATGGCAGCTGGACCGGTGACCAGAACATCGACACCATCGAGGACAAGTATTTCATGATTCGGTTGCGCACCGG
>JAQTVU010000458.1 GCA_028706695.1 Mycobacterium sp. | reverse complement strand
CGCGGTTGTCGTTGAACAATTCGGTGCACGGCGCCACCAGCCACACCGCGGCCGCGGTGGCCTGTCCGGCCGTGCCGAAGCGGATCTGGCCCTGACAGTTCAGCCGGGTGCCGGCGTAGACGGGGTCGTTGGCCGCGGTCGGCTGGGCAAAGCCCAGGTCCTTCATCGCGCCGGCGACGTCGGCGGCCTGTCCGCCCCGGCCGCTGGCGTTGAGGACGCGGACCTTCGTGTCGGCGAGTTTGGCGGGTGCGACGTCCATCATCGCGCTGCGAGACGCCTGTTCGCCGAGTTGGGGACGCGCCGACCCGGCCGGCTGCGGTGGCGGGTTACACGGTTCGGCCTCGCTGACCTTCGCCGGGCGCGTCAGCGCGACAGTCCATATCACGCCCGTCGCCACGATCAGCAGCGTCAAGACGACGATCGCGGGACGAGGGTTACGCCGCCGAAAAGGCCGGCCATGCTTGTCGAAGGCTGTACCCTCTGTGATTTGTGCGACCACAGGTGCACTCTAGTCGCTTGCTTGAACAGACTATTTGAAGCCGAACGCGAGAGCCGATCCCGCGGCGTGACGCGAATCACACCATAATGCATTGAGATACGGGCACGAATCGTTTGGTGGATGCGTTCGACGCTGGTACAAAACGGTGCTTGACCTTTTTATGGCATGTGAGGGGATAGAGCGATGCCTACCGACTATGACGCTCCACGGCGCACCGAGACCGATGAGGTTTCGGAAGACTCGCTGGAGGAGCTCAAAGCACGACGGAATGAGGCCGCGTCGGCCGTGGTCGACGTGGACGAGTCCGAGACCGCGGAATCTTTCGAGCTGCCCGGGGCCGACCTGTCTGGTGAAGAGCTGTCAGTTCGTGTCATCCCCAAGCAGGCCGACGAGTTCACCTGCTCGAGTTGCTTCCTGGTGCAACACCGCAGTCGGCTGGCCAGTGAAAAGGACGGTGTGATGATCTGCACCGACTGCGCAGCATAGGTCAGCTGCGCAATGCCGACAGCACCCGTTCCGGCTGACGGCAGCTCACCAGCCAATACGGCGTCGGATCGTCCGGATCATCGAGGACCACCAAGATCATCGGCCCAATCCAGGCTCGGTGCAGTACGTAAGCGGCCGGGTCGAGCTGGCGGCCCAGCGCCGCGGATTTTGCCGAGCGCGGCACCAGAGCGGACCGGGCGATCACCGTGGCCGGCAGATGCGCGTCGCCGGCCCACAGCTCGACGCTTCCTCCCACGGCGGCGACCCGGATCTCAACCCGCCCCAGCCACAACAGTGCACCGACCGCCACCGCGAACAGCGTGGCGAACGACACCCAGGCGGGCAGCGCGGCCCCGGCACCCATGTTGACCTCAAAGGCGATCAGCCCGGCCATCCCGAAGGCGAGCGGCCACCACCACCACGGCACCCGCAGACGTTCGCGATATCGCACGCTATGCGGCGCGACGCGCGTTCCAGACACGTGGTCAAGGGTAATCTGTGCCCCCGTGTCGATCACTCTGGCAGTAGTCCGTCTCGATCCCGAACTTCCGCTGCCCTCCCGCGCCCACGACGGCGACGCCGGGGTTGATCTCTACAGTGCGGAGCACCTCACGCTGGATCCCGGACAACGGGCCCTGGTGCGCACGGGCGTCGCGGTGGCGATCCCTTACGGAATGGTCGGCTTGATCCATCCGCGTTCGGGATTGGCTGCGCGGGTTGGGCTTTCGATTGTCAACAGTCCGGGCACCGTGGATGCCGGCTACCGCGGTGAGATCAAGATCCCGCTTATCAATCTGGATCCGACCGGACCCATCGTGGTGTGTCGCGGCGACCGCATCGCTCAGTTGCTCGTGCAGCGGGTCGAGTTGGTGGAGCTGGTCGAGGTCTCTTCGTTCGACGACGCCGGACTGGCCGAAACATCCCGTGGCGAGGGTGGTCACGGTTCCTCCGGAGGACATGCGAGTTTGTGATGGCATTCGGTAGACGTTCAGGCAAACGCGGCGGCGACCGGGCGGACTCAAGTGAGCCGGTCGAAGTTCGAGCCGCCGACGAGCCCAAGGAGCTGGCTGAGGAGCCCGAGGAGCTGGTGGGCCCGTTCGACATCGACGACTTCGACGATCCGGCGCTGGCCGAGCTGGCCCGACTCGACCTGGGCTCGGTGTTGATTCCGATGCCGCAGGCCGGTCAGCTGCAGGTCGAGCTGACCGAGACCGGTGTGCCCAGCGCGGTGTGGGTCGTCACGCCCAACGGCCGCTTCACCATCGCGGCCTACGCGGCGCCCAAGACGGGCGGCCTGTGGCGGGAGGTGGCCGGCGAGCTCGCCGAATCGCTGCGAAAGGACTCGGCCGAGGTGAGCATTCAGGACGGCCCGTGGGGTCGCGAGGTGGTCGGCACGGCCTCGGGTGTGGTGCGCTTCATAGGCGTCGACGGCTACCGGTGGATGATCCGCTGCGTGGTCAACGGCCCGCACGAGACCGTCGAAGCGTTGCAGCAGGAAGCACGAGCGGCGTTGGCGGACACTGTGGTTCGGCGCGGTGACACGCCGCTTCCGGTGCGGACGCCGTTGGCCGTGCAGCTGCCCGAGCCGATGGTGCAGCAGCTGCGGGAGGCGGCGGCCGCACAGCAAACCGGCGCGCAGCAGGCGACCGACGAGCCGGCCGCGCGTCGCAGCGCCGAGGGGTCGGCCATGCAGCAGCTGCGAACCACCACCGGCGGCTAAGCCGGCAGGCAGCCGGGCTAAATGCTGTTGAGAGCGGCCAGGCAGGCCTTGCCCAGCGCGGCGGGGTCCCTTCCCAGCTGATCCAACGTCACCGTTCGCAGGGCCGCGCGTGGCGCGGCGGCGACCCAGTCGGCACCGACCTGCAGCGGGTGGATCGGGTCGTCGACCGCGGACGCCACGGCCAGTGGCGCCCTCAGCCGGCCCAGGTCGGCACAAGTCGGTGCGACGTAGGCCGCCGCTTGGTCCATGGCGTCGGGCAATTGCGGCCACTGCGCTCGCCACGAGCGCGCCAGCTCGTCACCCAGCCAAGGCGGGCTGGAGGCTTTCATCTGCGCGGTCGCCGCCGCCAGCCCCTTCTCGCGCAGGCGCGATGCCGAGTGCTGCGCCGCCAGAGCCGCCGGTGCGGCGTTCGGCGGGCCGGTCCAGGCGGGCAGGCCGGCCAGGACGGCGAGCGTGCGCTCGGGGTGCGCCAGCGCCCACGCGGCCGCCACGGCGGCGCCGATGGACACGCCGCCGACGCAGACCGGACCCGCCCGCGCGGCGTCGTCCAGCGCGCACAGGTAGCCGTCGATCAGTCGGCGCGGCCGCG
>JAQTVU010000457.1 GCA_028706695.1 Mycobacterium sp. | reverse complement strand
TGGCCCAACACCTGGACAACGCCGAATCGGTGGTGTTGGCGCCCATCACCGACGGGCGGTGGAGCTGCGTGCGGTGGGGCAGCCTGAGGCCCCCGTTCTACCCCGAAGCCGAGGCTGGCGCGGTCGCCGACGCGGTGCACTCGAGCATCGACCCGATGGGCTGACGGCCCCCCGGGCCGGCCAGTGCGGTCGATTCGGAGCATCCCCCGCAGCCGATGGCGTCGCAGTCGATGCCGAATGTGTGCCGGCACAACTCGGGGCTGGTGCAGTCCGGCTCGGTGCATTCCCACCGGCGCAATGCGTGGCGAACGATGGTGCCGTGGCAATGATCCAAACCCGCCCGGCAGTCGGGACAGTCAGCGTTCATACGCCGTTCATAGCACCGGCCGCCGACATTTCCGCGCCGCCGCGCCCCATCGGTCATGACCAGCCGAGTTCTTCGAGCCGGTCGTCGTCGATGCCGAAGTGGTGGGCGATCTCATGGATCACGGTGATCGCCACCTCCTCAACGACGTCGTCCTCGCAATCGCATGCCTCCAGCAGCGCCGCGCGGTAGATCGTGATGGCGTCTGGCAGCGCCCCGGCATAGTCGGAGTCGCGCTCGGTCAACGCCACCCCCGCGTAGAGCCCAAGCAGTTCGGGGTCGTCGGGGTGGCGTTCCTCGACCAGGACGACGACGTTGTCCATGGCGCCCGCCAGCTCGGGCGGGATCAGGTCGAGCGCGTCGGAGACCAGCTCACCGAACCGCTGCGGATCCATCCGCACGGCCACGCGGCTAGCCCCCCGCGGCGGGTTCGGCCGGCGGCGCCTCGAGCCCAGGATTGTCCGGCGGTGCCCCGCCGTCCGCGGGAGGCAAGTTGTTCTGCACGGCGGGGGCCCGTGGGGCATGCGCCTGGGGTTGAGTCACCACCGGCTGCTGCTGGGGCAGATGCTGGTTGTTGGGCGGGATCGGGTCCGGGGGGCTCGCCACGTTCTGGGACACCTGAAGCGGCGGCAGCGTCAGCCGCTCCTCGGGGATGTCCGGCGGCGGCACCGGCGGTTGACCGTTGATCAGCAGCGGCCCCTTGGCGCTGTTGACCAGGGTGGCCCAGCCCCCGGTGCCCAGCGTCGCGCCGATGCTGCAGGCGACCTCCCGGCTCCCGGCCGACCAGCTCGGCAGCGACACGGTGGGGTAGATCAGGGTCAGCGTGGTGGTGCGCAACTTGACCGGCGCCAGGTACGCGTCGGTCATCTTGGTGCACGAGTCCTTGATGAACGAGTCCTGGTCGGGGTCGGCGGGCAGGTCGCCGTGGAATTTCTCGCCGACATTGACCGTGCCGGTCACCTCCATCGCGTGTGGGGCCGCGCAGTCGACCGGGACGTCGACCGGCTGATCGGTGGCCGGGTCGATCCCCAGGCAGGTGCCGGCCGGCCACACCTTGGACTGGTCGATGTCGGCGACCTTGCCCTTGATGGCGACCTGCTGGTCGTTCGCGCCGGGCAGTTGCAGGCCGCACAGCATGCGGCGATCGCCGGACTGGCGCCACGCCCGGTCACCGGGCCACAGCAGGCTCACGGTGAACTTGCTGGTCGGGTCGTATTTGGGGCCCAGGTAATGGCGGACGGCGGCCTCGCACTGCTCCTGCGTGATCTGCTGGATACGGCCCGGCGATGGGGGCGCGGCGTTGGGGCCGTACTCCGAACCGGGGAACATCCGCATGTCGACGGACTCGGCGACCTCGAACTTGTGGTTGTCGGCGCAGTCGACGATGGCGGCGGACTCCGGGCTCAGATCCGGCCACATCAGGCAGTCGCCGGTGCCGGCGCGATTGATGGCGGCGTCGTTCGGGGCGCCGGCAGCGGGCACCGGGGCGCTCTCGAGGTAGCCGGTGAGGCGTCGAGGACCGGTGCCGCCGACCGGCAGCGCGGTGACGATTCCGGCGATGAGCAGGGCGCCCAGCGCGGTCAGCAACAACGCCCGCCGGGTCGCCGTCGGCTGCAGGCTTTGCGGCCAGTGCAACCGGGCCGCCGGCGGTTCCGCCGGAGCACCGGGAGCGCTGGCCTGCGGGCCGGTCTCCGGGGTGTCCTCCACGGGCGCGTCTGCCATCTGCTCCATTCTGATGTTCCATTCTGCAGCACCCGTGCAGCCGCGTGACCAGTGGGACAGATGCGACGGGGGAGCCCGTTGCCGTGGGATGCTCCGCGGGCCGGCCGCGCCGCCGAAAGTAGTCTCAGGACCGTGATCGACCTGAAGCTGCTCCGGGAGAACCCCGACGTCGTACGCCGTTCCCAACGCAGCCGCGGCGAGGACCCGGCGCTGGTGGACGCCCTACTGGCGGCCGACGCCGATCGCCGCGCGGCGATCTCGGCGGCCGATGCGCTGCGCGGCGAGCAGAAGGCCGCCAGCAAGAGCGTGGGCGCCGCGTCGGCCGAGCAGCGGCCGGCCCTGCTGGCGCGCGCCAAGCAGCTCGCCGAGCAGGTCAAGGCCGCCGAAACCGCGCAGGCCGAGGCCGAGGCGGCGTTCACCGCGGCGCACCTGGCGATCTCCAACGTCATCGTCGACGGCGTTCCCGCCGGCGGCGAGCACGACTTCACCGTGCTCGACGTCGTCGGGGAGCCGGCCGCGATCGGCAACCCGAAGGACCACCTGGAGCTGGGTGAGGCGCTGGGCCTCATCGACATGCAGCGCGGAGCCAAGGTGTCCGGCTCGCGGTTCTACTTCCTGACCGGCCGGGGCGCCCTGCTGCAGCTGGGCCTGCTGCAACTGGGGCTGCAGGTGGGGGTCGAGAATGGCTTCGTCCCGATGATCCCGCCGGTGCTCGTGCGCCCGGAGGTGATGGCCGGAACCGGGTTCCTGGGCGCGCACGCCGACGAGGTGTACCGGGTGGAAGCCGACGATCTGTACCTGGTCGGCACCTCCGAGGTGCCGCTGGCCGGGTATCACTCCGGTGAGATCCTGGACCTGTCCGGCGGCCCGCTGCGTTACGCGGGCTGGTCGTCGTGCTTCCGGCGCGAGGCCGGCAGCTACGGCAAAGACACCCGCGGCATCATCCGGGTGCACCAATTCGACAAGGTCGAGGGGTTCGTCTACTGCACGCCCGACGACGCCGAAACCGAGCACGAGCGGCTGTTGGGCTGGCAGCGCCAGATGCTGGCGCACATCGAGGTGCCGTACCGGGTGATCGACGTGGCCGCGGGTGACCTCGGCTCGTCGGCCGCCCGGAAGTACGACTGCGAGGCATGGGTTCCCACCCAGAACGCGTACCGGGAATTGACGTCGACGTCGAACTGCACCACCTTCCAGGCGCGCCGCCTGG